>JAHELQ010000685.1 GCA_024644125.1 Candidatus Aminicenantota bacterium
GACTACTTCGGAGCCCGCTACTACGACCACGCCACCTACCGCTTCAATTCCACCGACCCCATCATCAACAAAAAAGAAGCCATAGCCAACCCCCAACTCTGGAACCTCTACGCCTACTGCCACAACAACCCGGTAAGTTTCATCGATCCCGATGGAAGATCAAGTAACGAGCAGCGTAAAAGTAAAACGATCATTACTCAACAAGATCAAGATGATCTTATTATGAAGCAAGCTAAAGAATATAAGGAACATGGAAGAATTATTACAAGGCCTCACTCTAAAAATTCGATTTTTGATCACATGATCCCAATGCAGCGCAGGAAAACTATAACAAAAGTTGGTTTCGCTGCACAACTCTCTGTTTTGGGATTAGCGATTCGGCTTGAATTATATTTGTACGCTAGTGATGATAGGCGGGGCTTGGGCGGAGCTATTGGAGGAGGTGGAACAACTCAGCCTTTGGGAGCAGCATTATCAAGTTTTGATGCAAGGTCCCCCAAAGATTCTGGAAATGTTTCCGTCCAATCAGGTGTATCTTATAATTATTATGGGGCAAGGTTTTCAGGATTGTCTCATGAGTGGGGAGATAAGATGGGTAGTGCAGGAGCAATTGAACTCGGCGGTAGTGTAGGGTGGTTTAAAAAAGAAGTGTATAATTTGATGATGTATAACGGTAGTATTATTGAATTATAGAAATGACCATAGGAGGACTTTGTGGAAGCATTGAATATTAATCCAATCATATTGTTTATTGTAATAATAATTTTTTTCTCCATTGTTTTGGCAATATTTGGATTCATTCTTAAAAGAAAAAACGTCCCTCATGAAAGGGAGAAAGGGAAAATAGCGATATTTGCAGACAAAAATTGTGGAGGGATATTAGGGCACGGCGGAACTATGGTTTTCTCAGCGCCTTTCGTTCGTGTTAATGTTTATGAAGATTTCGTCGTAATCAGCACTATTTTTAAAATTGTATTGGACATCAGTGAAATTGAAAAAATTGAAAAAGCCCGGTGGAACTACTCTTCATTAAAGTTATCCCACTCCAATAAAAAATATGCCAGTCCTCTGACAATAGCTTCCGGGAACTTAAGGGAGCTCATAGAGGTGATCGAGGCGCAGATGGAAAAATATGGAACGATAGACGAGACTCATGGAGGAGAGGAAAGTGAATAAAGAAAAATTGTATAGGATATTGGGTGTTCTTCTACTGGCTCTGGTGGGACTGAAGTTTTTGGATAGTATGTTGATCTGGCAATTGGGGCGGTTGGATTTTGAGAAAGCGTCGGGGCTGTCGGCGGATCAGGTTGAATTTATCGGCTTTGCCGACCGGGAAGAAGCCGAGTCCCGAGCCAGGGCTTGGGAAAATGAGGAATCAAAGGATATCAAGGTTGTTTCTTATTATAATTTTTTTGAGCCGACTTCGTATGTGTTTGTCAATAACAAAGAGGCGCGCCCGGTGGTGATTCCCTGGTTGGGGGAGGTGACGATCGCCGTCGGGCGGACCCATATCGGTCTGTCGAAGTGGAGCAAAGCCTCCCTCGATATAGGTAGCGAGAGTCGGACTATTGATTCGCTGCTGATGGGATCGTGGTTTTCGATGGATTTTGACTGGATCAAACATTTGATGTTCTTATCCAGGCCGGTTGACCAGAAGCGGCCCATATTCAAGGGCATCGGTGTGTCGAAGTATATTTCTATGTTATATTTTCTGCTCCCACTTCTGGCCTTGGTTTTATTGTATTTTTTCGTTTCACATAAAATCGCCTATGGCGCTTTGTATTTTATTCTGTTTCCCTTGTTGTTCAGCCCTTTTATGTTTTGGTTCGCCGGCGCCGCTTTCGCGGCTCAACTTTTCCGGGATATAGGTTTTCCACTTCTCCAGTTCGAAATTCCAAAGCAATTGTATTTGGCGATGTTGCTGATGAGTAGCGTTATCGTTGTCCAGTTTTATTATTTTATAGGAATCCACACCTGGAAAACATTCAAGGACTATAAAGGGGAAAAAATCCTCCATCATGAATGGGCGCTGATCGCCTTCTTCTGGATTTTGCCGCTGGTTTGGGCGGTATAAAAACACAAAAACAGGGGCAAGTGAATTACTTTTTTTCCTGTAAAACCACCGGCGGAGTGGAGGCACAGTCTTGCAAAGCCAATCGCAAACCATGACATTAAGTGATTCATTTATCGGAGGCATCGATTCATCTCCCATCGCCAAACAGCCGGCAGTAAATTGATCGCCGAATACAGACCCATGACCGACAAATTCTTCTACTACACCGCCGACCAAATAAATTCCACAAGAGTCGTCACCGACGATGCCGGCAATGTCGTCTATTCCGCCACCTACAGCCCCTTCGGCAAAAAGATCCAATCCAGCCAAACGATGGAAGATTCCCCCAAAACCCAACTTTGGAACCTCTACGCCTACTGCCGCAACAACCCGATAAGTTTCCTGGATCCCGATGGCCGCGATTCAATCCTCGGAATTCATTCTAATGCCCGTCGATCTGATGTTAAAAACATTATATTACTGAAATCTGGTCAGGAGGGAGGGTTTGATGAGGTGTTGCCCTTCGAAGGTGTGTGCGCGGTGGGGGATTTGGTGGGTCGAGAGAGTGTCGAGGGTGTTCTGGAAGAGGGGGCTTTTGAAGATGGGGTCGTTGGTGCCGTTGACGAGGCGGAGGTCGGT
>JAHELQ010000172.1 GCA_024644125.1 Candidatus Aminicenantota bacterium
ACGCTTCCAGCCCCTGGGCCAGGTATTCAAATTCGTTCATATCGGCGTAATAATCCAGAGTGCGCCCTTCTTTTTTCGCCTTGATAAACAGGCGCTTGATCTCCCGCTTCTCTTCCCCGGACAAAAACGAGTGCACCTGATGGGCGAATTCATGGAGCGCTACATTAAAACGCCCGGTTTTCACCCCCCGTTGCCATTCAGTTCCGCTTACGGCGTGAAAACCGCCCTGCCCCTTGACATCATCCCAGAGCCTCAAATCGAATGTACGGGTGCCTTTGACCGATTCCAGTCCCGGCGCCTGCCAGAGGAAATGATGAAAAGGCAAAAAATAAAAAGTGGCCCCCGCCATTTTGAGGGTTTTTAGATAACGGCTGAGCGGCGCCACTGTCATGCGGATGATTTTTTGCATATCCGGCGCCAGATCCCGGTAATTGACGAACACATCTTCCAGATACTCGGGAGTCGGTATCTCCGCCTTCTCAAACCGATCCAACAAGGCGGGTAAATGCACGTTGATTCCGTCCAATTTGCGAATCAACGATTGCTGGATACCATAGTGGGCCAATCCGTAGCCCGGGGAAACCTCCAATCCATGAAAAAACCAGCGCAACGCGCCATCGTAATCTTGCCTGTAATAAAGAATCGTCCCCATCCCGATGATGGCGTCGATGGAGGCGGGATTTTTTTCCAGAGCTTTTTTCAGTAATTTTTCCGCCTGAGGGAAATTCCGGCGCACGAGAAGTTCATCCGCCTCTTCCAATTGACCGCCACCCTGATCATATTCTTCCGAACGACCGCCGTTACCCAGATACGAATGGGCGGATAAGCAGAAGGGATCGATTCTCAAGGCGATACGAGCCTGCTCTTCGGCTCCCTTCATATCCCCTTCGATTTTCACCAGCATAAACGCGTAAGCCGAGCGGATATCGGCGTCAAAGGAATCCAGCGCCACTGCCTTGCGAATATTTTCGCTCCAGGCGGAATATTCCTTGCGGCTCCGTTGAATTTGAGACAATAAATAGTAGAAGCGGGCGATATTGGGATATTGAACCCTTCCGCGCTCCAGAAGAGCCAGGGCTTCCGGTTGATTGTTTTCCAGATAAAAGAGATAGGCCTCTCCATAAAGAGCTCCGGCCGGCGATCGATTACTGGCTTCCAGTTTTTGTAACATTTGCCGCGCGAGAGAAAAATCCATCCGCGCCATCGCCATCCAGGCCCGCAATTCAAGGACTTCCCAATTCTCCGGATCGAGACGTTCCGCTTTTTCCAGAAAGCCAACTAGAGCATCGAAGCGGTATTGCCGTTTGCACAATTTCGAATATTCCACCAACAACGGAATCGAGTCTGGGGTAAACGCCAGCCCCTCCCTCAAAAGATCTTCCGCTTCGCTATCCGCTCCTTTTTTTAGAAGCAATTCCACCAGGCGTCTTCTTATCTGTATATCAGCGCCATCTATCTTCAAAGCCTGCCGGGCATTCCCTATCGCGACTTCCAATTCCTCCACCGTTGCGATCGCCGAAGCCCCGTCGCCACCCAAAAGAAGAGAGGGAATCACCGCCATCAAACCAATCGTCAACACGAGAATCATATTCCGCATCCTGAGTTCCATATCTGTCGCTCCTCGTCATGTTTCCATTTATTTGGCCACATGTGAATACTACGGTTTCAGACACTCAAGGGTTTTTGCTCCAGTGAAACCAAACGGCAGTCGCCCTTCCTGAAAATAAAAAAAAATTTTGTTATTATTGACATTAATACTTCAAAAATGTAAACATAAATCGAAGACGAATCGGAATTCAAAAGGAGGAATGAAACCATGCCCGATAATCTTATCAAATCCAATGGTACATTTTTAGCAATTTTTTTGCACCCGGAGCAAAGCGGGTACAATGCATCGCTCGCTCTGGCCGAAAATCTGCGGCAAAGAGGGCACCGGGTGGTGTATATCGGTTACCACAAGTACGAAGATTTTATACGAAACAGGAATTTCGAATTCATTTGCATTCTGGACAAAGAAGTATATGAGAAATTGATCAAACAGCCCGGCCCTAAGGGTGTCTGGGAAATCAACCGGGGGACGAAAAAAAACATCGAACTATGGCTGGAAACCGAGAAGCCCGGCCTCGTATTATTAGACCAATTCGCCTGGGAACAGGCGGGCGCCTTCTTGAAAAAAAACATCCCGGTCTTGCCCGTCAACACATGCCTGGCCAGCGGTTGCAGATTCATCGTTCCGCCAGTGTTCTCGTCTATCATTCCTTCCAAACGCGACGGGAAACCGTCATTTGTGAGAAGTATGTTGGCCTGGGGCAAAATCCGTCTGTTTCATGGAATTCTGTCCTTTATCAATAGAAAAGTGCTGCCGCCTTTTATCGAAGATATCACTCAAAATGGAGTGGCGTTGGAATGGGGCGAATACGGACGCCGATTGCAATTACCTGAATTAGTGCTCTGTCCCTGCGAATTCGACTTTCCCATCGTGAGAAAAACCTTCAATCAAAGAATATACGCCGGAGCATGCGTTCCCCAAACAACCAATGACGAGAGTTTTGATTGGCGTCAAATCGACACGGCAAAAAAAATCGTTTACGCCTCCATCGGCACGCACCAACGCTACGCCCCCCGTCGCATTCAATTCTATGAAGCGATCATCGATGCATTTAAGGACCGTCCTCATTTACAATTGATCCTTCATGTGGCCAATCCCGACGATATCCTACGCCGCCTTCCCCTGCCCGCCAATATAGTGACCAGGGAATGGCTACCGCAAACCGAAGTGTTGTCGAAGGCCTCTCTATTCATCACCCATGGCGGCCTGAGTTCGATCCGGGAATCGATATTTTATGGAGTGCCGATGTTGGTGTTTCCCTGGGGAGTGGATCAACCGGGGAACGCGGCGCGGGTGGCGTATCACGGTCTGGGGCTTGCCGGGAATTCAGCCAGAATCGATGCGAAGGCAATCGGCAACATGATGGACCAGGTGCTGGAAAACGAGGTTTACTCCGATGCCTGCCGGAAAATGAGCGATATCTTCCAGCGGCAAAAAGAATGTCTGGCGGGAGTGGAAGCAGTGGAACGCATGCTGTCGTAAAAAACCGTGAAGATTCGCTGAAACTTGCGAACTCCAGACGACAATTCGCCTGACGTGACGCTCTTTAAAATCACCGAATATCTCATGCTTCTTTTCATGACCAGGGTTTTGCAAATTTCATCAAAACAATTTCCAATATTGGCACGTGATTTGCTAAGTAAATACCTGAAACAGTGAAAATTCAACGGAGGTATAGAATGAATGGAAAGAAATTGATGTTTGGTATAGCGGCCATCGCCGTCACAGTGAGTCTGGCGTTCGCGCAGGTCTCCGGTAATACGATGAACCGGAAGAAGGGTCATTCTTTGAACACGGCGCAGACCAGGACAATCGAAGGTAGCATCGTCAAAGTGGACGTACAGGAAAGAGGAATCGGTAGATATGGAACCGGAGTTCATCTGGTGGTGAAGGAAGGAAACCGGGAAACCGAGATCCACCTGGGGCCGAAGGCATATATTGAATCCGCCGGCTGGATGTTCAAGGCAGGCGACAAAATCAAAATGACCGCTTTCAGCGGTACATACGGCAACTCCGCCGCCCTTTTCGCAGCGGAAATCACCGCCAACGGCAAAACATTGGTCTTGAGGGACAAACAGGGTTTCCCTGAATGGAGGGCCAGTCAGGATCCCAACCTCAGAGGCCAGGGACGAAATAACAAAGGCAAAGGCCGGGGCCAGCGGGGATTCAAGCGCGGCGGCCGCGCAAACTGTTGCCGGGCGCTATAGAAGCAATAATCGCGGGAGAGGCGATTTCGCCTCCTCCGCGGCATTGTGTTATGAACAAGACAAGTGTGATATAATTAAAAAATGAAACAGATACTGGCGGTTATCATCTTGATCGGGGCCAGCGCCCTGGGTATCCTGGGAAAGGAGAAATCCTTTATATACTACAACCTTGACCAGGTAGCTACAGTGAAGGGGACAATCATCGACATCAGCATCCAACGCTCCTATCACAAAAACGATTTTGTGGTGATCGCACTCTCGTCCACAAATCCGGAAACCGTCTATAATGTGGAAGTATGCCCCCAATGGTTTTTTCAACTGGACCTGATGAAAGGGATGGAGATCGAAGTCACCGGCTCCGCAACCGTAATCGAAGGTAAAAATTTCATGATGACGCGCTCGCTCATGTATAGTGGAGAACTATACAATTTCAGGGACACCAACGGCTTCCCCCTGTGGCGGGGACAGGGCAACTCCCAAACGCAAGGTAGAGGCATGCAACGGAGGCGGCAAGGACGGCGGTGAAGCGACGAACAGTTTTTTTCTTGCTGATCCCCCTGGCCGTCATTTTAGCCACTCTCTACCAGATGAACCAATTGAACCGCCAACGGGTGAGGAGGGAATTCGAACGCATCAGCATCGCCGAAGGCCTTACCATCCATGACCTGGCAGAGGTGGCGGGCGGCAGGATGTTAAAAGAGGGGGAAAGCGAGTTGATGGAATTCCTCGACTCCCTCTACCAGAATGAAACCATCGTCTACATCGGATTGTTCAGGAAAAACGAGCTACGCTACCTACTATCCCGCTACGAAGGATTCTTTCCGGTGGTGCCGGGACAAAATTCAGGCAATACCCGGATCATCCAGGCAGCGATGGGACGGATTTTCGAAATAGAAGGAGATTTCGCCGATAAAACGGGGACAGGCTACCGGCTCTACATCGGCTTCGATTACCAGTTCCTCGACAATATCGAAGAGGCCTCCGGCCGCAATTTCCTATTGATCGCCGGGCTTTTTTCTCTATTGATGCTGGTGATTATCGCCTTGATCATCGTCTTCGACCGCAAATTCTACAAAAAAGAGTTGGAACTCCTCAAGGCCACACAGGAGAAAGACCGCTTCATGGAGCTCTCGCTCCTCACCTCCGAGATCGCCCATGAAATAAAAAACCCCCTCAACTCCATCTACCTCTCCTTCGGCGCGCTGGAACCTCATCTGGAAAAATCATCCGACGCATTATTCTACAAAGACGCCATCAAAAGTGAAATAAAACGTATCACGAACATCATCAACTCCTATTCGGATCTTTCAAAAGAGGTGGAGCCGCATATCGCCATCATCGACTTGCAAGAATGGACCGAACAGTTCCGGTTGTTATTGGCCGGGGAATTGAGTGAAAGGCAGGTGGAGATGACGATCCTACGGAATGGCGAGCGCAGCTTCAAAACAGACGCCGCCATACTGAAGCAAGTACTCTTCAATCTCGTCCGCAACGCCGTGGAAGCGCAAGCCACCACCATATCCCTGCAATTCGACGCCGACGCCGGCTCGTTGACCATCATCGCCCGCGACAACGGCAAAGGAATCGACAAAGCCATCGAAGACCGGCTATTCAAGCCCTACGCCACCACCAAAACCAAAGGCATGGGATTGGGTCTCCATGTGACCCTGAAACAATTGAAGGCCCTTGACGGCACGATCGAACTGATCGATGGGAATCCGGGCGAGACCGCCTTCAAATTGACGATTCCCGGGGGGAAACGACTATGACCGCGAAATTCGATATCTTGATCATCGAAGATGAGGAAATCGCAGGGAAAGCTCTGGCCGGCACGCTCAAACAAAAAGGATATGCCGCCGTCTGGTTGCCGAACGGCGAGGAGGGGCTTTTTCACTTCAAACAACACCCGGTGGATGTGGTGTTGCTGGATTACAAACTTCCCGGCATGAGCGGCGAAGAATGGCTAGGCCGGATGAAGGAGATCAATCCCCTGACGCCGGTGATATTCATGACCGCTTACAGTTCCGTCGAGCGGGCGGTCCGGCTCTTGAAAATGGGCGCCTACACCTATCTCACCAAACCGCTGGAAATGGAAGAGGTGCTACACAATATTGAAAACGCACTTGAGAAGGTTTCCCTCCAACGGGAAAACAAGCGGCTCCAACAAGGCCTGCAAGAGAAATATTCTTTCCAAAACTATGTCTTCAATTCCGGCAAGATGCAGGAGATACTGAATCTGGCCATGAGAGCGGCTCAATCCGAGGCCAGCATCCTGGTGACCGGCGAGAGCGGCACCGGCAAAGAGGTGATCGCCAACATCATCCACCACTCGTCGGCCCGCAGCGACCGGACATTCGTGAAGGTGAACCTCTCCGCCATCCCCCCCACCCTCATCGAGGCGGAGCTCTTCGGAGCCGTCAAAGGAGCGTACACCGGATCGGTTCAAACCCGCAAAGGAATGTTTGAAGAGGCGGACGGCGGCACATTGTTTCTGGACGAAATCGGCGAACTCCCCTTCGAAATACAGGTGAAACTTCTACGGGCGCTGCAAGAGCGGGAGATCACAAGGTTAGGCTCCACTGCGCCGGTGAAGGTGAATATCCGTATCATCACTGCCACCAACCAGAATCTGGAAGAATTGGTGCGGCAAAAAAAATTCCGCGAGGATTTGTTCTTCCGCCTGAATGTCATCAACATCGATTTACCTCCATTGCGGCAACGGAAAGAGGAAATCCCCCATTTGGTGGACCTGTTCATCAAAAAATTCAACCACCGTGAAAACAAGCGAATCGAATCGGTATCGAAAGACGCCATGAATTTGCTAATAAAATACCATTACCCCGGCAACATCAGAGAGCTGGAAAATATCGTGGAACGCGCGGTGGTGCTGAGCCGGGATGATTCGCTGGGAATGCGCGACCTTCCGGTGTTTTTGAACCGTGAACCGGATGACACCAGTCCGGAGCAATTCAGCGATTCCCCGCTTCCACTTCCGGAGCGTCTCAATATCATCGAAAAAGAAATCATCACCCGGACTCTGGAAAAATTCAACTACAACCAGAGCCGCGCCGCGCAGGAATTGGGAATCTCTGAGTCGGGGCTTCGCTACAAGATCCAATCGCTGGGCATACGCAAATAACCCATCCTGATTGGGGGATCGTATAATTAAAAAAATTAATTAAACGTTCGCGACCATATTTTATTGACATTTGGAAAAATTGATACCACCCTTTAAATAGATAAAATTTAACATTATCGTATGGCAATAAGGGGTCGTGATGGGTGAAAAAGCGGAAATGAAACAAATAAGTTTTGAAGTGCTCAAAAAAAATGGCACCAGATGGGCCGTGTTGGCAGCCATGAAAATCGAAATGCTGAATAACGGCATTTCAACTCCCTGAGCATGTCGGATCTCCTGGAAAAGGCGTTTACAGGAAGCCTCGACTATCAGGACATCGCCAGTATACCGTCATTAATTCCAGTTCGTACCGAATGCCAATTCCTGGACTGCGCCTGCTCCTGAAACCGCCAATAAGATGAAACAATTTTCCTGCCGCGATAAACATTAAAAGCGCATAAATCATTTGAAATAAAAATTCAAACTCACTATAATATACGCTTAATTTTGAATCCTGACATGTTTATTCAAAAAAGGAAACAAATGAAATTCTTGCTCTAATGAGGAGACGAGCATGAAATATGAATTAAAGGAAATGACGCAGGGTGACATTTTCAGCGAAGCATTCAATCTGTATTTCGATAATTTTCTGGCTTTGTTTTTCATCGCGGTGATAAGTACGATTCCGGGATTTCTCTACTCCCATTCTGCGATGTCCAGCAGAATGTCCGGGGCCTCGCAAGGCATACTCGCAGGCACATTGCTTCCTCTTGTGTTGACCGTACTGGCCAGCACATTCAGTACAGCTATGATGATCGAGTTAATCTCAAAGAAATATTTACACAAACCCCAAACCATGGGAGACTATTTCCAGAATATCCTGCCCTTCATACTACCGATCATCGGACTATCGATCCTGGAATCGTTCGCAGTCGGCATCGGTTTCATCTTGCTCATCGTTCCCGGTCTTATCGTGTTGACAGGATTGAGCCTTTCAGGACAGGTGTTGATCATTGAACGCACCTCTGTATCCAATGCCATGAAACGTAGTTGGGAACTCTCGGAGGGAAACCGGATGCAGATTTTCGGTTTTTTATTCATTATGTGGCTCGCAGCCTGGGTAGGGCAATATATACTGATCACACTATTTTCCGGCACATTCAACTTCAATAATTTCCAGAGCAATTACCTGGTCTTCAATATTTTTTCGAACCTTTTGAACGCATTGATCGCCCCTATCACCATTTGCATCTTGATTCTGATCTATTTCAACCTGCGCATCAAAAAAGAGGGATTCGGCCTGGAACACATGGTGGATCAATTCTCCATGGCTTCGACGGAGCCGGGGATTGAAGCTTGATTCCATAGCCATCGAGAGCCCCGAGAAGATCGTCTTTCACTATTCGATCGCCAAAACCGGGGTCCGCATCGCCGCCTACATCGTTGACGTGATTGTTCAGTTCATGGTGATAGCGGTTTTGATCATTTTTTTTATGCTCTTTGGGTTCATCGATGCCGGAGCCGCGACAAGGACATTCGACCAGGGCTTCGTATACCTGGCCATCGCGTTCTTCTACCTGCTCTATTTTTTCTTCCAATGGGGATATTTCGTTTTTTTTGAAATGTTCAAGCAAGGGCAATCGCCGGGGAAGCGAACGATGAAAATCCGGGTCATCAAAAGCAACGGAGAGCCGCTGGATTTTTCGACAATTGTATTGCGCAATTTGATCCGTTCAGTTGACAATTTTCCGGTATTCCACTTTATGGGCGGCTTGATCTCGATTTTGGACAAAAAATCACGGCGTTTGGGGGATTTAGTGGCAGGCACCCTGGTTGTACGCGAGATCACCTTCGATTTGAGCGAGCCGTCGTACGAAACCCGCTTCACCACCCCTCGCCGGCAGGATTCATCGCTGCGATTCAGCAACCGCCTCAACGAGCAAGAACTCTTCATTATCAGGAAGTTTTTGAAAGAGCGTGATAATCTCACTGAAGACAAACAAGTGGAACTGGCGGAAAAACTGGCCGCCCGGGTACGGGAACGCGCCGGCGTCGCAGAGACGATTCACGACCCCATCGAATTCCTGGAAGAGATTTACCGGAGTCACAGCGATGAAGACTAAAAGCGAACGGTTTGTGGCCCAAAAAAGAGAGCAATGGACGCGACTACGCGGGCTGCTGCAAAAGTTGAGAGACGAGTCTCCGTCGGCCCTAAATACAGACGAGATAAGGGAATTTCCCCGACTTTACCGGTTGGTGTGCGGAGATCTGGCAACCGCCAAAACCTTGAAGCTGTCGTCCGATGTCGTGGGTTACGTGAATAACCTGGTAGCCGAATCACACCAGCATATCTACAATTTTCCACCAGTGGAACGGCATCATATCAAAGAATATTTCATCCACACATTGCCCTTCGCGCTGGTGGACAATTGGAATTACCTGGCGTTGTCAGCTTTACTCTTCCTGGTACCGCTATTGGCGACGGGATTGGTGTGCGCCATGGATCCAGGCATCCCCGCCATCCTATTGCCCCAAAGCCTGATGGACCAGATGGCCGCCAGTTATGAAACGGCGCAAACCGGAGGCCGCGGTCTGTTTATGTCAACATTCGCCTCGACCTATTATATGCAGCACAACATCACCATCGCCTTCTTCAGCTTCGCGTCCGGCGTCCTGCTGGGGCTCGGCTCCATTTATTTTTTAATTTACAACGGTATTGTCCTGGGAGCGGTCGGAGGTTTTATCATTTCCCTGGGTTATGGGAGCAACTTCTTCCATTTTGTCACCGCCCATTCGGCGATGGAGCTCTGCGGACTGGTGACTGCCGGAGCCGCGGGCCTTTGCCTGGGACACACGATCCTGAAATCAGGAAAATTCACACTCAAAGACCGCCTCGCGGATAAAAAAAACGACCTGTTCGATCTGGTGGCGGCCACCGTGTTCATGC
>JAHELQ010000173.1 GCA_024644125.1 Candidatus Aminicenantota bacterium
TCCTTGCCATCGAAACTTTGAGCGGAGTAATTCGGCTTGTTCGCCACCGGTGAAAAAATATCCCGGCTGACGGTAAATTCCCGATCATCTTTTTTTAACCGTGAAAGATTGATTATTTCAGAGAAGACAATCTGAGATCCCATGAAAAACACCAGGAACAAAATTATGAATAAAAAACAATTCTTACTTGACAAAGTAAGCCTCCATGGAAAGTTTCCCCATTATATCGGTTTTTGCTTTATTCAGATTCAGATTCTTGAAGAATACCATTTTGGGATCCTGCTCAACCAGGTGTATGAACCGTTTGATGTTGGCGTAACTTCCCCTGACATTAAAGTCGATCGTCACCTGCACAATACCCTCGAAAAGATTTTTGATATTGTAACTTTTCCGCAAAGATTCAAGGGAATTCTGCCGGAGCATCGTCTCCAGTTGATTTCGAAATTCCGGGAATTCTGAAAATTTAATCAGATGCCCATCTTTAAATTGGCTATAGATCTGATCGATATTTTTCCACTCTTTCCCCGACATCTCGAGCTCAAGGAATTGAGTTTCCTTTTTTTCCAGTTCTTTTGCCTGGTTCCCTAAACCCCCAACCGAGAGCATCTCGATCGATGAATAGCCAAAAGAAAAAACCAGGAAAAGCACACTCAGCGCAAAAAAAGCGCCGATCGCATAGATAATAATATTAATCTTTTTCATTGTTGATGAATATAGTCATATTGGCGCGGTACATACCCTCCGCCTCAATTTCGTTTTTTACATTCAAATTATATCTGGCAAAATTCTTGTACGTTTCCACCAGCTTTGGGAATGTTTGTGCCATCACTGTAATCGTGATCTTGGATTTTTTCTCGTTACCCAACGACAGCCTGCTAAGATTTGCTCCTGCCGGCAATGCGTCTTCCAGAAGATTGAGCCGTTCGATCATGGAAAAAGCCTTCATCTCCACCAGAAAATTGGCAAAACGAACCTGTTTTTTCCACTGAGCCTGAACTTCCTGAATTTCCTGTTTGTACTTTTGCGATTTCCGTTGGATTTCCTGAAATTTATCCTTGATATCACGCAATTCCTGAACATCTTTTTTGCGGTCCTGCCGGTTGGTCCAGATATTGTTGCCGGCAATCAGGCAAAACAAAAATGATACAACGATGAATACGGAGGACAAAATAATAAATTTTTTTGTATCTACTTTTTTGTTTTCTGCAATATTGTAGTTAAGAATTTTCATGGTATCCCCGGTAAAAATAATGGTTTCTGGATTTTTCCACCTATCTGGCGGATATTCGAATCCAGTAGTTTTTCCTTCAGCAACTCGAGACCCGGCTTTGGGCGGGTCGCAAACAGACTGTAGGTCGAAGGTTGCCGGGAATAGGTGGTTTTGACAAAATTCAATGTTCTTGCCACCTCTTCGGAAAGATCATTGTCCTTATCGCAGCGGAATTTTCGCAAATAATAGGGAACAGATTTATCCTGAAATACAATCGTTGTCAGAGAATCATCCAGCTCCACCAAAAAATCGGGTTCGCCGTTTCGGTTCCCTGGCAACCATGATCCCCAAAAATAGTTCAATAACTGCATCGTGGAATTCCCGATAAAAATGAGTTCCAGCCCATTGCCTTTGAACAACGCTTCGATTTTTTCCAGGAACTCGCGCTTAAAAAGGACCGACATCACCTTTTTTTTGCTAATCATGAAGTATTGATGGTCGTAAAGGTCTATTTTTTCAGGAAATACTTTTTGCAACCGCCACTCGATCAAATCCCGCCGGCGCTCTTCAAGTAAAGGGATTTTCTCGAACTCAAAAATATTGAAAATAAAGTTTCCTGAATTCAATACCAATCCGACACTGCTGTTACCGCCGGTTAGTCCTTGTTTAACCCGGGCTAATTCCTCCTTCCCAGCTTTGAAGATGTTCGTGTTTTCCAGAACGGCGGTGGATTTGCATTTCCCTTTAACCAGGCTATACACTTCAAGATGCTCTTCGCCGGAGTACACAAATTGTTCCGGCTTTTTTAATGGAGTAAAAATTTTTGTTATAACCATTCTTTTATCGTCACCCTGTTTAATTCGTCCAACGATGTGAGACCCGCCTTCACTTTTTCAATACCGTCTTTCCTGAGCGGAATCATCCCTTTGTTCATTGCCAGTTTTTTAATTTCGGATGTCGATTTTTTCGCCAGGATCAATTCCTTGATATCATCGGTCAATTCGAGGATTTCTCCTATAGCGGTACGGCCGGAATACCCCAATCCTGAACATTCAGGACAGCCCACAGGTTTATACACAACATCCGTGAACGTGCCCTTCTCGATCCGGTTAAACAGGTATTCATTATCATCGGGATGGTAGGAGGTTTTACATTCATTGCACAATTGCCGCACCAGACGTTGCGCGGCGATGCAATTCAACGAAGAGATAAAACTATAGGGATCGACACCCATATGGATAAAACGGCCCAGAACATCGAACACATTGTTGGCATGTACCGTGGTGAAAACCAGATGACCGGTGAGGGCTGATTGGATAGCAATCTGTGCCGTTTCGGGATCGCGGATCTCACCTACCATAATCTTGTCGGGATCATGCCTCAAAATAGAGCGCAATCCCCTTGCGAACGTGAGCCCCTTCTTCTCGTTAACCGGAATCTGGGTGATCTCATCGATCTGGTATTCTACCGGGTCTTCAATGGTAATGATCTTGTCTTCTGGATTTTTTATTTCATTCAGGGCCGCATAAAGAGTCGTTGTTTTCCCGCTTCCCGTAGGACCTGTTACCAGGAACATCCCATAGGGTTGGGTGATATAGTAATTGATCTTCTCCAGTAAAAGATCGGAGAAGCCCAATTGCGCAAGATTCAATTCTCCAATGTTCTCGGTAATCATCTCGCGATCGAGGATTCGAATGACGCAGTTTTCCCCGTAAACGCCCGGCATGATGGACACGCGGAAATCGATGGTTTTATGCTTGAATTTCATGCGAAAACGTCCATCTTGCGGAATCCGGCGTTCAGCGATATCCAGTTCCGAAATGACCTTGATACGGGTAATCAAGGGCAGGTGGTATATTTTATCCAATGGCTCCATCACCTGATTCAGGATGCCGTCGATTCTGAATTTTATCTGAACCTGGTGATTCTGCGCTTCGATATGTATATCGGACGCCTTTTTGTTAACTGCTGAAAAAACGATATTGTTCAGAAGTTTGATCACCGAATCATCTTCTTCGGTAATCCGTTCAATAGTGAGGGACTCATCCTCCACTTCTTCCATTTTTTTCTTGACAAAAAAGCTTTCACTTTTGTCTTTCAGTACCTTTGTGAAGGTATCGCTCTTCTTCAGGATCCGTTCGATATCGTCTTTTTTGGCGCGGATAGGAATAACCTTTTTCTGGATATAATTTTCGACAATGGTTATTTTGTCGAGGTTTTCCGGATCGAACATCGCGACTTCCAACGAATTTTCATCTTCGTTTACTGGAAAGAACAGGTTTTTGATCAAAAACTCCGCCGGGAATTTGGCCAACAGATCATAATCGATTCTGATTTTTGTTAGGTCTACTTCTTGTGTCATCTCACTACCTTGATGGTGCTAAATATTGGGAGATATATAGAGAGCAACATAAAAAGAATTACCAATCCCAACACGATGATGATCACAGGTTCAATCAGCGATATGATCGTGTTCACTTTCGAATTTATAGAGCTCTCAAAAAAATCTGCATTTTTATTCAAAACATCGGTCAAGTTACCAGAAGAATCACCCACGCGGGTGACCTCAACCATGATTTTGGGGACTTCGTCTATCTCGTCGAGAACATCGGACAGAAGATTGCCCGCTTTTATTTTTTCAGGAATATGATACACTTTGGAGTACAGGTACCGGTTGGTCACAGTTTCCACGGCAATACCAGTAGCTTCCGGAACAGGAATTCCCCCTGCGATCAATATTGTCAGAGTACGGGAAAAAACCGCCATGGAATTCTCTAGAATGATTTTCCCAATTAACGGGAGCTTCAACTTCAAACGGTCCATGATGATAATTTGCTGGTTGAATCTCTCCAACGCTTTTATTCCGGCAAAAAGGCCCACGAAGGCAAGAATGAAGATATGAATGTTGTTTTTTAGAAAACTTGAAGAATTCATGAAAAATTGGGTGAAAAATGGAAGCTCCGCTTCGAAATTAACATAAAATTCAGTGAATCTCGGAATAACAAATATCATCACCACCAGAACGATCATGATCATAAAGATGAATAGAATGATGGGATACGAAAGGCTGGAAAATGTCCTTTTCTTAAGATTGTAAACCTTCTCGAGATAAATATTGAATTTCTCTAAAACCGTAATCAAGTCGCCGCTTTTTTCTCCGGCTAAAACCGACGCCCGATAAATTTTATGAAATGGAATCTGCGAAGAGGTAAACGCATCGGAAATCTGAACTCCATTTCCGATATCCGCTTTGGCCTGTACCAGAATTTCCCTCAAGTGCCCTTTTTTCATATTACCGACAACAACACCAAGAGATTTTATGAATGAAATTCCTGCGTTTAGGAGGATTACCATTTTTTGGTTGAACAACAAAAAATCGGAGTACTTGATTTTTTTTGCAAAAAGGCCAAAAAATGAAAAATTTACAAAGTAGGATCTTTTGACAGAAAGCAGCTTCTCATCGGCATTCTCATACGACTCCTGCAATTCCTTTTTGCTTTCGGAAAAAAGCGTCCGAACGACCAATTCACCATTTTCATTGATAAAGGTACATTTATAATATGACATTGGGATGGTTACCTTCAATTGAATTCTGATATAACGAGGCAATCGCCAGTGTTTCAAAAATGTTTTGGGTACGACTTGTATACAACATGGTAAAATTATATCACATCGCTTAGCGATTGTCTCCGGCTACCACTTTCTTTCGATAAAAAATCCAGGTCCATTTTATTCATCATGAAAACATTCTACATTAGGGGGAATCCCCTATGGGTCATAAACTTATAATAAGTTTGTCATAAAAATGTCACGGCCTGCGAAAAACGCTTTTCCCCTCCCAGGGTAAATACCGGGAAAGTTTGCATATCCTGAAGAAAAAATAAATAATCCAAAGTTCAATATATTGTTAATATCTTTTCAATGGCCTGAAAATAGGCCTCCGGAGCATCCACTACCGACACCCCCATCTGGTTCTTACCTTCTTTGAGAGTCGATTCGCTCAACCAGTGAATATAACCTTTGACATCGAAAGGTTCCTCATTGATCCTTACCTGGAGTTCCAGATGCCTGTTTTTAGGATAAAATGGAATGACTAATTGCATCCCATCGCGAGATAAATCTATCAATTCAGCCATTTCATCGTCAATAGCGATGGAGATTCTATTTATTTTGTTCAATTCCCAACGTTTATCCTTTCGTTTATCCATTAAAACTCCTCCTTGACATTAATCTCAAATAATTACAGACATACCTCCTATCAAACTATCAAACGGACAGCCAATTAAAAAATCTTAAAATCCCATCCATCCAGCATCAAATTATATAACCTTAAACAATCGGGTTTTGACGTCCAGCGAGTATTGTCCTCTATAATAATAATATAAAAATCATTTTTTTCAATCACTCTGACTGTTTTTGAAAAACCGCTTTCAAGATGGCCGCGAGAAGTATTCCTGCAATCCTTCGCCAATGAAACTGAATGAAACGATCAACACGTACAAAACCGCTCCGGGCATCACAACCAGCGCAGGACGATCGAATAGATGACTTCGCCCCGCGTCCAACATTTGCCCGAGTGTCGGCACTTCCGGTCTCAATCCAAATCCCAGAAAATTGAGGCTCGACTCGGCGATGATGGCATCGGCGATGCCCAAAGAAGCTTGTACGACAATCAAAGGTAAGACCAATGGTAAGAGGTGGCGAAACAGAATTCTTCCGAACGAGGCATTGTAGGTTCGCGCTGCCAGAATGAATTCTTGCTTTTTGTATTTCACAACCTCCCCTCGGACCAAACGCGCATAACCGGCCCACCCTGAAACAACCAACGCGCAAATGATGCTTAACGCGCCATGAGGGAAAATAGCCACCAGCGTCAGAGCCAACAAAATCCCGGGAAACGCCAGCATCACATCTACAAATCGCATAACAACCGCATCGAGAATCCCGCCTGCCAGGCCCGCCACCAGACCCAAAAGCCCGCCAATCCCCGCAGATAGCACTACAGCGGTCAATCCAATTCCGAGCGAAATCCAGGTGCCAATCACCAGGCACGAGACAACATCCCTTCCCAAATCGTCCACTCCCAGTATCGTTTGCTCTACGTCCGCCTGCAACAACGCATCGAGATTCGCTTCTACAGAAACCTCCCCAAAAATCGAAAGGATTGCCAACGGCACAATCACTAGCGACAACAAGGAAATCCCGGGAAAAAGAAAGGACTTACCGCGGTGTTTCACCGGCATGCGCCTCTCTCCCGGGATTGAAGAAAAAATAGGACATATCGACAAAAAAATTGATGGCAAGATACAAAAACGCAATAAACACAACGATCCCCTGGACCATGGGATAATCTCTTCTAAATAAGGATTTCACCAGCAGCACTCCGATTCCTTGCCACGAAAAAATTGTCTCGGTCACCAGAGTACCGGATAACAAGCACCCCAATTGCATACCCAATGTCGTTACAATCGGTATCATCGCATTCTTCAGGACGTGTACCCTTAGGAGTTTGAACTCTGAAAGTCCTTTGGCGCGTGCCAACAACACATACGGTTTTTTCAACTCAATCGCCACAGACTTTCTCACAATGCGCGTGAGCAATGCTGTCATGGAAATGCCGAGAGTAAGCGCTGGCAATACAAGATAACGGATCCCTCCGGAACCGGAAACCGGGAGCCAACCGAGTTCAATGGAAAAGAACATTACCAGGAGCGGCCCAGCAAAAAAATTCGGTACAGCCAATCCGCTTGTACTGACAAAGCCAATTGCGGTATCCAGCCAACTATTTTCACGGCAAGCCGCAAGAGTCCCCAACGGAAACGCCAACACAACCGCAACCAACAATGACGAAAAGGATAACGCCAATGTATTTGGTAGATACACCCGTATATTGTCGGACACATCCTGCCGGTTGAAATAAGACACGCCGAAACTCCCCCGTCCAAGCTCCGACATAAACATCACGTATTGTTCAGCCAACGGTCTGTCCAGCTTCAACTGGCGGCGTATCCGTTCAATATCGGTTCCATGCTCGCGGTCTCCCAGGAGCCCGAGCACAGGATCGCCGGGAATCCAATGTATTACAAAAAAGACCATCGTCGCCACTGCCCATAGCAGAAACAGCAAAGCGACACTTCGTTTCAAAATATATGATTTCATGGCATGGCTCAGATGATACGTTTCTATTGTAAACGAAACAGACAGAAGACCCGATGGCGAATTCCGATCAGGAGGAATGATCGTGGATGATGCGCCAACCTGAAGAAAAACGGCGTAGGATTAGAGTGAACAATCCCTCTTTCTTCTTGAGCTCAGCCCCTTTACCGGTAACCACTTGCCAACGGCCCAGAACATAAGCGAGATCTTCCGTCAAAAACGTTATCTCCAGATCGGTGAAATCAAGAACTCCACGTTTATCGCCCGCATAATTGGCAGTGTACATGTCGAGCAAATTCTTCCACCCATACCTGCGGGTATTACCCGATTGAAACGTCATCTTTTCGGAATTCCAATAGGGGGCCATGAAGCCTTCGAAATTTCCCCGATTCCATTCTTCCAATTGGCGTTTCATCAAAGCTCGAATCTCCGTTTCATGGTCGGAATTATCAATTCCCTGGAGAAAAAAACATCCTGATAGTAAAATGATGAAAAGTAAAAATGTATGTTTTTTCATAGTGGTTCTCCTGATTTTACGAACTTCCCAGGCGCCGCAATTCATACATGATGATACAAGCGCTCACGCCGGCATTCAGTGAATCAATCCGGTTTGTCTGGGACAACCGTATAGTGGGATACCTACCGAGCAACTCTTCCGGTAGGCCGCTACCTTCATTGCCGATCACAATCAGGCAGGGTGATTGAATTTTTTTAATAGGCACGGAATCCACCCCGCTATGGGAGGAGGTGAGATACACATTGAATGTATGGATCTCAGATTTTTTCAACAATGCCTCGATATCCGGAAACACCTGAAAATTTATATCGAACACCGATGTCTGCGCCGCCCGCAAAAATTTCGGATTGTCAGGTTTGACGCACGCCCCTGTCATCGCGATATAATCGATACCGAATGCCGCGGCGCAACGGAATACTGTGCCGGCGTTTGCGGGATCTTGAATGTTATCCAGCACAATGACGACATCCGCTTTTGAAAAATTTATTTTGTTCCGGCCTACTCTCAAAACCGCCAGAAAATCGGGGGTATCTTTTAACGTCGTCAACTTACTGAGTACTTGATCGGTAACCGACCAGATTTCGTCGCATAAATGGTGATACGCCTTTACCTGATCCTCAAATTCGGCCCGGACCACCAGTTTCGATAGTTTGATTCCTCTGGCCAGGATATCCATGACCAGCTTTTCCCCTTCAAAGAAGAAAAACTCCTCTTTTTCGGCAATTAGAGACTTTACTCTTGGGTTGGAACGGGAACTGATTCTATAAATCACTTTTAAACACTACCTTTTTCCTCGTCAGGCGCCGGGTGTTTTTTCTCTCCGGGTCAATGGTTTTGTACATTTTCCCGAAACGCTCCGCTCCCTGGTGAGAGTAAGAGATGGTCAACCGCAATTTTCCCGGAAGCGCCTCTAAATTGTCATGAGGATCAGCCAATTCCTGGAGCTTTTCCAGATAACGGTCAGAATCCTCCAATTCAACTTCGTAAACAATGGCATGGATATCTTTTGTCAGTTGCGCTCCGTCGTCATTGAGCTCCACAGCGAAGATGTCCATCCCCGCTCCAGGCTCTGTCAGCCTGGCCTTGATTTCCACCGCATCAACGGAAGCGTCCATCAACAATTCCGCGACTTCGAATTCGCTCGATGCAAACACAGGTAACGGCGGCAACGAGCTGATCCTCATCCGGGGGTGAAAACCCTCGGTGTATTTGCACCGGATTCCACTCTTACGCAGCAGGCGTTCCAGATATTTGATAATAGAGAGGTGGGAAAAAAAACGGAAATCATTGTCTTTTTTATAATAAAGCCTTACCCTGCGATAGCATATCTCCGCATTTGAAAATCGTTCCGGAGAGTTATGTTGGGATTGAGAATTTTCCTTGACAGGCTTCGGCCAATCTTTTTTGAACGGCAACATACAAGCCCGGCACTGGTTGCAATCCATATCCCAACAGGAGGGCGTAGGTATGGCGCCAAGCGCTTTACGGTATTCATTTTCCAGCGCCTCCCGGGAAAAATTGACCTGGATAAAATCCCACGGCAAAATTTCTTCCACCGGAATTTTCCCGGCCATGCCTCCGAGTTGAAACGTATTGATCCATTTTTCCCACACTGGATAATGGAATTCCGAATCCCAGGCGGTAAAGATTTCCCCTTCGCGGAACACCTCGAGGAGTAAATCCCCCACCCTTGTATCTCCCCGGGCGAGAATAGTCTCCACGATTCCTTTCTCCAACAAATGAAAATCCAGATCCAATTTACGGTATTTCCGCAAAGACTGGATCAGGTAGGCCCGCTTCGTTTGCAAACTTTCCAGATTCTCCCTGGCCGCCCATTGTAACGGGGTATGAGGTTTGGGAACAAAAGAAGAGAACGATATATGCAACTCAATATGTTTTTTTCTTTGCCGGGCTTTTTCCAGGATATTTCCGATGATGGCGATAATACCATCGATATCTTCGATCGTCTCG
>JAHELQ010000174.1:0-7012 GCA_024644125.1 Candidatus Aminicenantota bacterium
AACGTAGTACCGCCGCACATTTGGTCGGGATAAACGAAATGGGGACAGGTACGTCAGCCGTACAACCGGTCCCGAGCCCGTCTTTCTTACCCGTACCACCGCCGTTTTTGTTCCTCTTTGTTTTCGATGATATCTCCGCGATCGAGATCAATCAACAATTGGTGGAAATTGGAAAACACACCATGGTTTTGGCCATAGTATTTTGGAAGCTCCCGATTCGAAATTTTGAAGTAATTGTCTATTAGATTGATGGATTTGTATTTTAGGTAGGTGAAGAGTACAAATTCTTTTTTGTCTTTGGCGGGGTTTGGAAAATCGCTGCCGTAAATTAATCGCTCCTTCGGGATTTTGTCGAAGATTTCGACCAATTTTTCCCATTTGCGGTCTGGAGAGAACAGGGCCGAGATATCGGCGTAAAGTTTCCAGTTCTTACTTTCTTCTCTCATTTCGCGGAACAATGCGAAAACCTCTTCCCGCACATCGTCCTGGTGGGCAAAATACGAACATCCGCAATGGGCGACAATGACAGTCACACCTTTGTCCAGAGCTCCCCGCAACCATGAAGGGGAATTGAATTTATTGTACCGTTCTTCGCCTTCTGCGCAGGGGATCGATGTTTCCACCCCCGTATGGTAAAGGAGGGGCAGTTTTAGGTGAACCAACTTATCAAAAAAAATATCCAGTTTCACCTTGCCTTTTGGATTCTCGAAGTCGATCAACTGGGCCGAGGCCATCCATTTGCACAAAACGGCGTTTTTGTGATACCGGTCCAATTCCTCGACGGCGTCGTTTCTGAATGGATGTACCGATATTCCCGGAAGAAGATTTCGATTCTGGGTGCACAATGTATCGACGAAATCGTTTCCCACAAATAGTGTGGTCTTGTCGCCATTGTCCGGTCCCATGCAGTTGCCGTCCACATCGTAGACATGATCGAAGGCCAACACAACCGCGTAATCGATTCTTTTCATGGTACGGGTTTGTTTCAGCAAGGCGTTGATCATCAATTGGTTGGTCACTTTCGTAAAAGGCCACCAACCTTTCAGGAATTTCAATCCCCGGAAACCGATGCCTTTCTCGAACCGATCATGCCAATATAGGTCGTTGCTAGACCTATCTCCCGGGCCTGCAATATGGACATGGTTGTCTATTGTTTTTAACTCGATGGGCATTGCATTCCTCCCCTTTTTTTAAAGATATTCTAAAGCAACTATATTTTAAAATAAAGGTTCCGTCAACAAATTGGGAATTTTTTTGAAAAATTGCGACAAAAAACCGAAACGATTCACCCGGCAAAACCTGCCGCCATTAGACACATGAAAATACGGAAGCAGGAGCCTGCGTTATAGATCGGGAAACAAATGGGAGATGTCCACCCGCACGTTCAGGATCTTCTCGAATTGATTGTAACCGATCACTGTCAGCCCGGCATCGCGGATCTTGCTCACTACTTCAGCCTCCAGGTCGATTTCGGCCGACAATAGTTTGGAGTCATGATTGAAATAAATCAACGTCCTGACAAAATCTGAGAGTCCATACTTCTCTTTTGCCGTCACAACAGTGGAATCCGCCAGCAAATCCAGAGGCAACATATAGTTGCGAAACAATCCGGTTCTTCCGACGTCCGGCTGTCCCATCCGGTTGAATTCCCGTGTGTAAACGGCAAAATTCTCACGAGTCTTCTCTTCCGCCACAAATTCTTCCAGTAAAATCGTCAATGTCTTGCTTAAATCAAGCCCCATATGATCCGCCAGTTTTTCCAACTGGTCAACCGACCGGTCCGACGATGAGATCGCGATACGTTTCAAGCCTTTTTGCACTCTTTTTTTACCTTTCATGTTTGTTCCTTTAAATCATTATAGCATAACCCTTACATAGATTGAAGCTTTTTTTATTTTTTTGTTTTTTTTTCGCAAATCCCAATGTTTCCTATCTCCCACCCCAGCTAAAGTTGGTGCCCTGAACATGCTTGCAGTCGCCACAGGTGTAGGTGACGGGCTGGCGTTTGGTGCGATAGGCGGAACCCCGGCATTGGGGACAGGCAACCGGGATATGGTCGAACAGTTTTTGCAATAAAAAAACGACGCCGAATACGGAGCCAAAAATCACGGGCAGTTCGATCACTAACGGCACCTTCGCCATATGCCTCAATAATAGAGGGATGAACAGGATACCGCTGCCGAAAAATCCTACCACCACCCAGGCGATGCTGATCAAGAGATGAAGCTCCAGATCCATTCTGCGGCAATGATACAACATCGAGCCAGCTTCGAGAGTTTTACCTCCCAATTCGTACAGCGCTATCAACAGGAACATCACAAACATACTTTGAAACACATAAGAGATGGGGTCTTGCAGCGGTTCAATCATCTTTTCTTTGAATCCTGGATAATTCTCGACATACTTCTCGAGCGACACCGGTTGCGTTGAATTTTTGCCGGCGCCGTTTTTCTCCAGCGCGCCTCCGATCAACAAGCCGATTACGAGTAGCGCCAAAATTTTCCCAGAGGCGGCGCTCTTGCGAATTTTTTTCATCACCGCCGGATCAGGGGAAAAGGGAAGCGCTTCGTTCAGGTACCGGTAGGAGGAGAAGAGTTTGCCGATGATATAACTTCCGCCGTTGCCCGCCGCCTCGTAACCTCCGAAGAGTATCAGCATCATCAATAGCCCGGAGGCGTAACTTATCCAACCGGCGCGGGGGGGCCGGTTGCATTTTTCCACGTAATCCGAATAACCGGCGTTGTAGGTTTCGGCAGTCAACCCGACTCCCTTTCGATATCTGCTCGCCTCGCTATTCATCCAAAAAATCCCCACAAGGCAGCCGATGAGCAGGATAGCTGCAATTTTGGCAAGCGTCCGACGGAATTTGTACATATGACTTCCGAATCCTCTGGCGGTCCAGGGAGTCATCTTTTTTTTCTTCTGCGCCAAACGGCCGAAGCCCTCGATCACCTCTCCTAACGACACCGCCTTCCAGATCGCGAGGCCGGGATTTTTATCCAGACACTCGTTTACCCTGAGCTTGTGAAGCTCCAGTAATTCCCCGGCGGGCATCTCCCCATCCACTTTGAGATCGACATTGTGCCGCGGTTCGGAGAAAAAATCGTTGGTGGTGACAATGACCGAGCCGTCGGTAAATTCCGTTTCCAGCGAGATAAACTTCATATTCGGCACCACCACGTTTAGAAGTCTGGTCAAGCCTCTGGCGCCGATGTGGTAGATGGAGGCGCGGATGACGCCATCGTCGCCCGCCATGACCCGGAGGCAGGTTTTCAGATTTTTGTTCGTGCGGTTATGATCCGAATCCTCGATATCCCCCAAAAACTGGAAGCCCCGGTTTTCGAAGAATTCCCTGCTGGTAGTGTAAAAATCCCGGTCCAGATCCGGGAAACGGTCGAGATAGGTTTCCCTGAACGACCTGCCTGCGGTTTTCCTTATTGAAGCCATACCTCCTCCTCTTTTTGACAAAAAAAGATATTGTAAGGGATTCGGTATTAAAATTTCAAGCAATTATCAACGGCAATACAAAAATACTCAGAAAGCATCTTTTTTTGGAAATTAGACTTGATATTTTTTTCCCAATATGTTACCTAGAAATTTACCGGAAGGTAGAGTGAAACCATTTTTGAGGAGAATGAGAGGATATTTACCGGAAGCGCCGATATCAGGAAATTTTATACTACCGCCGGGGAAAATTTCATTGGAAAAAAAACGTGCGGCCAAATGGACAATGTTGAAACCACCCCATATTTACGACAATTGTCCGAAAAAAAACGGCGCAAGTTTGGGGGGAAACAACATGCGCAAGTTCGCAATTTTAATGTTATGGCTTTTGGGAGTCAGCGTGGTTTTTTGGGCGGGCTCAATGCAGGATCCAGCTATGGACCGGATCACGTACATTCACATCACTCAGTCATATCCATGGGAAGGTGTACTATTTTTCGGGGTGGTGTTATCGGTGGAGATTACTATTCTTTGCCTGATTTTAAGGCCGCGTAATTATCACCGATCGTGGGGCAGGGCACTGGCGGCCACTTTCATTTTCGGAGGTGTATCCGTGTTTTGGGCCATGGGTTCGGTTCGCCAGCCGGTCTATTACCTGTTCCACGTCTACTGGCTATTCATGGTGGATCTCTCGCTACTGGCCCTGCTGTTCGTATCCTGGATCAGTCTTAGCAGAAGCGCCGCCAGGGGCCGCATCCCACACCGCAAAATGATACGTGATTACATGTGATTACAGGGATTTACAACTTTTGGATTGAATGGATCCGTCCCATTTCCATTTTGATGATTTTATCCGCGGCATCGAAATAGTGATCGTCATGAGTAATGGCGATCACTATTTTCCCTTCGCGCCTCATCTCCGGAAGCAACCGCCGATAGAAGAATTCTCTAAATTGCGGATCCTGATCCGCCGCGATTTCATCGAATAGAAAAACCGGCGAATCCTCGATATAACATTGTAGCAATGCCAGCCTTTTTTTCTGGCCGCCGGAAAGGTTGATGGTAGAGTATCGTTTGTTCCGGGGATCAATCTGAACTTTTTGGGACAACCCCAACATTTCCAGATACCGGGCAATTTGTTCATCCCGGTCATCTATTTCGAGAGCGTACAATTTTTCAAACACATAATTATCACTGAACACTACCGAAATGTATTCGCCGATATTCCCATTACTCCTGAGGCCACCCCCAAAATCGATGGTTCCACCGATAGGCTCGTACAGTCCGGTGAGCAATTTGGCAAAGGTCGTTTTTCCGCTGCCATTTCCGCCGACAATAAAAGTAATCTCGCCCTTCCGCGCCTCGAAATCCAATGGACCGACTTTGAAGAAATCGTCGCCGTTGCCGTTTTTATAGTGAAAAGTGATCCCTTTCAGGCGAACGTATTCCAACCGGTCCGCCCCGGTCCGCAATCCATCCAGTGCGTCTCCCGTTAGTCGGGCTGGTATGTCCTTTTCAAATCCTTGAATCCGCCGCCAGCAGACCAAAATCTGCAACATTTCGGGAATCGCGCCAGTAATGGCTGATATGGGTCCTATCAAATACAAGAGGATCATAATAAAACTCATGATGGTAAAGATGCCGAGATCGGGAAACATGCGGGGAAAGCCGAATGCGATAGCTCCAAGAACCACGAGCAACATCGATTCACCCACAATGAACGCGTTGATCAACTGAATCGTCGCCTGAACGGTTTTTGAGCGGAACTCATGGCAACTTTTTTCGATATCCCCCCAATACTCTTTCTTTCTATTGGCGCGGAGACTCAACTCCTTGAAGCCGTCCAGAAGTCCGTTCAAAAGCCCCATAAAAACATTCCTTGTATTCCGGGCCTCTTCCAGGAGAATGCGGGCTCGGCGGCCGGCCCAGACATAGATGACCACGATGGTCAAAATCATTCCCAGGGTGACGACTGTGGCCCAAAACGCAATAGTCATTAGATAGAGAAACGCGCCGCAGATGGTGACGAGACTGGTGATCAGACGGACAATGATATTGGCGGAATTTCCGATTTGACCGGTATCATCGTTCAATGTGGCATAGACCCGTCCGCGATCCATAGCTTCAAAATCCTGGTAAGAGGTCAGAAATATCTTGCGCAGCAACCTCATGCGCAAATCGTACACAATATCGTAAGTCATACGGGCCAGCTTCACCTGCAACACTTTCCGGCCCACAATATAGATAAAAAACGCCAGGACAAAATAGTACAATTGGTACTGAATCTTTATACTGCTAAAAATAGAACTGCTCAACAAAAATATGACCGCCACATTCGCGCCGCCGGAAAGGAGACTGAGAAGTGCAATTAGCGGCAAGGAACGGTAATAATTATTTTTCATAGGAAAAATTGCGGAGAGAAGAAAACCCGGCAAACTCAAGCCGATTGCCGCCAGAAACAGAACGCAAGCGGCCGAGAAACTCTGCGGAGCCCATACGATAGCAGTTTTCCACGAGAGGTTCTCGAGGGCGTAAGGCACCAAATAGACGCCGTACAATATGGGAGCCAATGCCGCCAGCCACGTGACAGCCGACAGCGCCTCGGGCAGTCCCAAACCTTCGCAATACCTCCTCTTTTTATATAAATCCACGGGAATCGACAGTAGAAAACCAACAGCGCCAACAATAACGATGCACAACATAAAACAAAAAACCAGGCATACCCTGTCGAGTCCCTGGCCTCCCGGCTCTTTCAGCTCTCCTAAAAACCCTCCGGTCCGTTTCAATACCATACGGCCGATATAGTCGGTCCAGACGCTATTGGAATTTGCCAGCACAGCGACGCCGGCTTCCTGCCGGGGATTGATCGCAATATAAGAGGTAAACGTTGGATTGATGCCGCTATGCTCTATAATCCCGCTGCCGTCGAGCATAATCTTCCAGCCCAGGCCATAGGATGAAAAATTCCTGTCCGGCGGCACAGATTCATCCCGCAGGTGGCTGGTCTCGATGAGATTTCCGAAAGGATCCGGGATCACGCCGAGCTGCAAACGCAACCAACGGATCATGTCGTTTCCATTGCTGAGAATGTAACCCGCCGGGAGATTGCCCCTGTAATAAGGGGCGTTGTAGGGCCTGGCGCGGGAAAAACCGATCTTGTACCCTTGCGCTTTTCCCAAAATCTTTTCCGAAGAATCGGGCCTGGTGCCGGACAACCCCAGCGGCGCCAGTACCTCTTTGACAATGTGGAGTCCGAAATCCTCTCCAGCCGATTCTTGAACTGCCAATCCCACTACATCGTAATTGATGGTGGAATACTCGAAGCAGCTACCGGGAGCCTGTTTCAGCCCGAAATTGACAAGGCGGCGAACAGTTTGTTCCAGAGCCGCGTCTCCCCCGCCGGCGGCGATCATGTCCAGACTGTCCCGGGGAATTCCACTGGTATGGAACAAAAGCTGCCGCACCGTGATCCCGGTTTTTTTCCCGTTTAATCTCATGGAAAACCAGGGCAAATATCGGGACACATCGCTATCCAGATCCAGTTTCCCTTTTTGCGTAAGCCTCAAGG
>JAHELQ010000174.1:7022-9819 GCA_024644125.1 Candidatus Aminicenantota bacterium
GCGGTAAACGCCTTACTGTTGGATCCTAACTCGAACAATGTTTCCGGCGTTACCGGGCTGCCGTCCTGGCCGGTCACGCCGTAACATTTGATGTCCGCGCGGCCGTCCTTGACGATCGCCACGGCGAGTCCGGGAATGTCGCCCCGCTCCATCAGTTCCTCGATGGCGGCATCCATAGCCCCGTCACATCCAGGAATCATTTCGGACGCGAAAGACTCACATCCCCAGACCGAAAAAAGAATGCCGATCAAGGCAAATCTAATAATTTTATTTCCAGTTATCATCGTGCCATCTCCAGGGATCGATCTTGATAATTCTCAGAAGAGCTCATCCACCAGACTCTCCCCACAAGAATCGACCTGCGATAGATGCGCGTCTGGACTGGACACAAATTGTTCCGCGAGGGACAAGAAATGGCGGAAGTGATTTTCTATGAACGAATTCTGGAATTTTTGCCGGTTGTGCCGCACAAATAGCGTGATCTTCCCGTCAGGTTCCCACATATCGACACGCAGGTCATGTGAGAAACAATGGGGGAATTCCAGACATCCTACGTCTCCGTTTAAAACCCGGTCGAATCGTTCCAGTTCCCAAATCGGACGGGCGGACAAAAGCTCTGTCCGAAAAGAAGCGCCGGTCGCTTCATGGTGATTGAACACGATTGGAAACGCCGATATCCCGTCGCCTCTGGATTGCCAGCAGAAATCGACGGGATAATCCCGGTTGCGATCCACGTTCGACAACGCCTTCCGGGTCCGCCGCAACAGGTGCCGGAACCCGGGATTTCCCGACAGATCGAGAACTACTGGCAAAAGATTGTTCATGGGGCCGACAACCGCTTGTTGTTCGGGATAGACGCGGCAGTCAAATTCCGTTCCTATCACAATTTCTTGCTCTTCGGCCACATGCGCCAACCAGGCTCCCATCATTGCGAAAACCACTGCGAAGGTTGTGGTGTCCTCATCTTTCGCCAACTGTCGAAGATCTCCGGCGAGCTTCGGGGAAAAACACAACCGAAACACCCGGCCGCCCACCGGCGCCGCCTCACCAGGCCGGTCATCAGTTAGATAGTCTCCGCAGACCCTGGATTTCAGACTTCTACTCCAGAATAACCTCTGATGATCCAGATCGCCCCCGGATAAACGTCCCCTGTCCCACGCCGCATAATCGCCGTATTGAAGGGGTGGTAGCTCCGTGAGCGCAATCTCGCCGCCCTTTTCCAACCGCTCATAGTCCTGCAGCAATTCTTGCAGAATCATCATTGCGCTGTGCCGGTACAGACACAAGCAAGAACCGGAAAGCAAAACGGCGTACCGTTGCGCGCCAAGTTTGCACAACATCGTCGCCAGAACCGGACCTTTTTCCAGGTCGAGAAGTTGTTCCAGTTCCCGAAAAAACGTTCCAAAGAGTTCAGCCTCGCCGCCGTCCGGAGGCAGGAGCGTCAGCTCCTTGTAGATGAATGAAGTTACCGCTCCTTCCCCGCCCCTTTGCTCCGGTGTTCCCCGGTGTTCATTGAACGCGGCCCGGAGGATGTTGTGGCGGTTGAACGCGACAGTCAAAGCTCTTTTAAGCAGCGCCGCATCAACGTTCCCCTCCAACTCCGCCACGACGTTTTCGGTACGGGGCGCGCCTTCATTGTCGCGATTCTCTTTTTCCAATCGCCAGCGGAATAGCTGCAAATGAGACAACGGAACTGCCGGCTTTTCCACCGATTCCTTCGGCATCTTGCGAAAGGCGGACAAATCATTGCCGCTGTAAAAATCCGTCAAGGCAGGAACCGAATTTCCGTGCAGCCGCTTCCAGCGCTCATCGGCTTTGTAGATATCCGATAGTGAATAGGGATTGGGAATCCCCAATTGCCGGCAATGGGCCACAAATCTATTCAGCCGCAGGTAACGTTCGGCAGGCGTCGGCGGGATGTTCAGAACCCTGGTGGGCAAAAGCAGCATCTCCGTCATCTCCTCTGGATAGAGCGACATACTGTACTCCGCCCAATCATCTGATTTCACCAGCGCGTTGAGGTAATACCAAAAGGGATTCGCTTCAGCCTCGTAAATATCGTCTTTCATGTCTGTCAATAGATCCAGCGTGTTCTGGAAATCCTCTTCTGTTTCCCCAGGGTAACCGACAATCCAATAGGTGGTGGTTTTGATCCCCGCATAGGCGAGGCTGGAGACCGCCGCCTCGATTTGCCGGGTGGTGATCCTTTTATCCATAAGCTGAAGCACGCGCTGCGAACCGCTTTCGACGCCGAGGCGCGCCCTGTAAAACCCACCGCATCGCCAACGAACAGTATTTTTCACATCGCAAACCGCGGGATCCACCCGTAAGTAACCGTCGAAGAAGATTGCTTCGCCCTGTTGTCTCAAGCCATCGGAAAGCCTGTCGATGGTGGGATTCAACAACGAATCGCAGAGCAGATAATTTCTGCGCCGGTACATCGTGCGCAACATCGTCATCTCGCTAACGATTTGCTCTGGTCTCTTTTTCCGGTAACGCCCCCAGAGCACAGTCTCCCCGCAGAACGAACACTGGAAGGGACAGCTTCGGGATGAGTAATTGGCCAGATAGGGATAATAATCCACATCAAAATCGGAAAAATCAGGAAGCGGCATTTGGGCGACATCGACGAAATGCCCATCCATATCCTTGAGGGAATACACTTTTTGCGAATCCGGCAATTGCCCTTGCAACAATTTCAGGAACAGATATTCCCCCTCCCCGAGAATGATTTTGTCTATATAGGGGGTCCGCTCTACAAACACTTCCAGATCGGGAGAGCCGACGCTCAGTTGGT
>JAHELQ010000175.1 GCA_024644125.1 Candidatus Aminicenantota bacterium
CATTTTGCTGTATTTGTCTTCGGGTAATCCTGATAAGAAGAGTGTCTTCTGACGCATTCTTTCGTTGGTTTGTCTTACATCTTCTATTGTTATCAAGCCCGGTGTGGAGTGGCTTGTTTTGGAGTGGCAGATACTGGGCACAACCGGAATTCTCTCAGGTCGGGAAACCTTCACCCCAGTTGTCAGATTTTCGACCTCCCTATTTAACGACTTCTTTTTGCTTTTTAAAGCCCTGCCTTTGAGAAGGCCTTGTTTGCCCGTCAGATAGATGCTCATCTTTTTTTCTCCTGTTTCATTATAAAGATTATTATTTTTATTTTCAACTAATTTGTACCTAAAAACAGATATATTTTAGTCGGAAATATGTTTAAGCTAACATTTTTGAATTTTGAGCTAAGTGGGATGGGGGAACGGATCGAGGGCCCGGGCAAGTCGGTTTTGTCATGACTTTAGCACATATAGTCGGTTTTGCAGGTGCAGGTGATAGGTCTGGAGTTGCAGGGGACTTCCCAGGTTGTGCAGGGGAATTCGGTGTCCAGGCAGGTTCCACCTTTGATCTGGTTTAAGTGGTTGTTGTCGAGATGCGCGATGGTATCCTTGTGAAGATTTAGTTTTTTAATCATTTTTTTGGCTTTCATTGTTCCTCCTCTCTATGCTCGGAATGTTCCCGGGCCGGGCCCCTGGCGGCCGGTGAATTCCATGTTTTAATTTCAAATGGTCATTGTAGTGTATTTGGGGACAAATATCCAGTCTCTGGGGGTGTTTTTGGAATTCTTTTATTTTGTGGTGGAAATCGGGAACTTTTGTTATAATTGGATCGTTGGTAGATAATGGATGTGAGTGAAATAATTGTAAGATGTAGGAATGGTGATCAAGAGGCGTGGAATATGATTGTAAACGAATATTCTAAGAGGATTTACAATATGGCCCTGAATTTCGCGGGCAATCGCGACGATGCTTCGGATATCACACAGGACATTTTTATGAAGATTTACAACAACATCGACAAATACAACGAAGACAGGAGTTTTCACTCGTGGGTTCTCACCATTTCCAAAAACCATTGCATCGATTTTTACCGGAAGAACAAACGGAATATGATGCGGCAGGAATTGGACGAGAATACCGCGATTTCGGATTATACGCCGGAAGACTCTACGATCAAGGATGCGGACATCGATACGTTGAGAGAAAAGTTGGCCCATCTGGATCCGGATTTGAGGCTTATGTTGATTATGCGGGATATTCAGGATCATTCATATGCGGATATTGCGGAGAATTTAAAAATCCCTCTCGGGACCGTAAAATCCAGGATCAATCGTGGCCGGGTTAAACTGGCCAGGTTGTTTTTAAACGATGGAGATTAACATGGATTGCACCAGAATTGAAGATTTATTGTCGGCATTTATCGAGAACGATCTACCGGAGCGGACGATGCGGGAAGTGGAAGCTCACTTGCAAGAATGCCCGTCTTGTTTGCGTTTGAAGGAAACGATCGAAGAGTTGGTGGATTTGTCCGGTGAACTGGAAGAGGAGGTTCCATTTTTCCTGAGAAACCGGTTGTACAATATCCCCGATGTTGCCGAAGTGGAGGAGCCGTTCAGGTACGGTTTCTTGAAATGGGTGGCGGCCATGCTTGGAACGTTTGTGTTGTTCCTGAATCTGTTTTATTTTACCAATATCTACCCGTCTGCCAACAAGACGCTTCATATGTTTGTTTCCAATGTGGAAAAATTCGCCGTGGAAGCCGGAGCTGTCATCGAACGGGTGAAGGATACCAATACCAACATACTGGTTAGTATGTTGAAAGACGGCACGGAATCGGATGAACTTAAAGGGAACAGTCGTCCAGATACCAGAGGAGGTACAAATGGATAATAATAGTCAACACATCACTCCCAAAAAAAATCCTGCTCTAGCGGCTATTATTTCGACCCTGTTTCCGGGGGCGGGATTTTTTTATGTTGGAAATGTTTTAAAAGGGATCGCGTACATCATCGTGTTCATCTTGTTGATCGTCATGCTTGTACATGCCAGCGACCATTATTCCCAGTCGCTGGAGATCGTTGTTCTGGGTTTGCTGCTGGCTGGATTCTATATTTTCCAGATTGTGGAATCGTTTAACGATGCCAGCCGCATGCGCCGCAAATCGTTGGGAGCCCAACCGGTCCAGGGCGAGCGTATTTCGTTGTTTGGCTCGTTTATGATCCTGTTGATCGGTGTCCTGTTCCAGTTACGGCAATTGGATGTGCTGGAATTGCGGGATATCATCCGGCTCTGGCCCTTGATACTTGTGGGATTGGGATTGAAGATCATTTACAATTATTTAAAAGAAAAGGACGCGAAAGATGAATAGAGACAAATTGGACACTTTTTTTATCGGTTTTATTTTGATGGTGATCGGGGGATTGTTCCTGATGGATAATTTTGGCTGGTTGGATTTCAACCTCTGGAGTTTACTGGCGAAATTCTGGCCCTTGATCCTGGTGTATATCGGTCTCAAGAATATTATTGTGTATTTTGCCGAAAAAAAATGAAGCGCAAAGAAATATTTTTAGTCATTCTATTGATTGGCTTCGGCTTGATGTACGAGCTGTTCGATTCCGGCGAGAATGGATTCTTCCGGGGGTGTTCGTTTAATTCAAGGGGGCTCCTGGAGAAGACGTTTATCCCGTTTGATGCGGATGAATCGCGTTTCGCCGGCGTTCAACGGCTGGAAATTGTCAACAAGGCCGGAAGTATCGCGATTAAACCATCTGGTAACGGTGAAACATTGGTGCGGCCTCAAGTGAGGGTGTATCATAAGATCCGGGACAGGGCGGAAAAAATACGTAAGGAAATTCAGATCTCGGTAAAAGAGGCGAATGGGGTCCTTTACATTCAGACCGGAGCCGCTGGCGACTTCCCGTACCAGAGGGTGCGGATTCATGTCGAGGTCGAGCTTCCTATGGGCGTGGAAATCAAATTGCAAAACCGGTATGGAGATATTTTGGTTGCCGGTTCCGGTATGGAGGCGGATATCGAGAGCAAGTACGGCGATATCGACGTATCCAATCTGTCGAAGCTCAAATTGAGACACGGCTACGGCGACATTGTGGTGAAGAATATTGCCGGCCTGGCAGACATACAGACCCGTTACGGAAAGACGTCTGTTTCCAACGCCCGTTCCGTCGAGTTGAAATGCCATCACACCAGAGTTATTGTTGCGGACATTCAAGATGGATTGAGGTTGGAAAACTCCCATGAAACGGTTCGTGGCTCCTTTATCCGCGGCGATGTCAGCATCGACGCCCGTCATTGCAGAATCGATCTGGAGCAGATCGACGCGCAGCAATTGGTGATTTCGAATTCGTACAAAGATGTCAGGCTCGCCGGTATCTCAGCCGAGAGCGCCAATCTGCTGCTCAGTCATGGGAATTTGTTTTTTGATTTTGTCCGGATCGGTCAATCGATCAGCATCAAGAGCACATATGCCGATATCGTTCTCGGTGTTCCCCCCGCGATCGATCCTCTATTCCACATAAAAACCACTTATGGAAATATAAAAAACGACACAAGTCTCGAATTGGATGTTTTAAGCGGTAAAATCAAAACAACAGTCACATCCGGAGGCGAGACCCCGTCGATTGTGATCGACAACACTTACGGCGATGTCTATTTGAAAAACGCGAAACCGGTGGAACGCAAAACCGCTCCGCTTGCCGAGGCTCCTGAGATAAAAATCTAGCTACACGGTTGACAATAACGAACATATTTTTAATAATATGGAGTTATACTTCAAAACTATATTAAATGGAGACATCATGGAACAAATAGAGATCGGCATTATTGGCGGAAGCGGTTTTTACAAGATGAAAAACCTCAAAAACAGCCGTACTATCAAAATGGACACTCCGTTCGGTCAACCGACGGAGGACATTTTGCTCGGTGAATTGTATGGGCGGTCCGTCGCTTTTATTTCCAGGCATGGCATCGGCCATCGTTTCAATCCTTCCGAAGTGAATTACAGGGCCAATGTATTCGCGCTGAAACAATTGGGCGTCGAAAAACTGATTTCTGTGACAGCCGTCGGTTCATTGAAAGAGGAGTTGCCTCCCATGCACCTGGTGATCCCCAATCAATATTACGATAACACCTTCAAACGGGAAAAGACTTTTTTTGAGAAGGGAATCGTGGGGCATGTTTCCATGGCCGACCCCACCTGCATGCATTTATCGCGATTGGCCGCAGGGCACGCCAAAGATTTCGGCCTCGGTTTTCACCTGGGCGGTACCTATTTCAATATGGAGGGCCCCCAGTTTTCATCCAAAGCGGAATCTTATGTGTACCGCAAGTTGGGATTCGATATTATCGGTATGACACAGGCGGTGGAAGCGAAGCTGGCGCGGGAAGCGGAGATGTGCTTCTTGCCCCTGGCGTTTGTCACCGATTATGATTGCTGGCACGAAGAAGAAGGGCCGGTCAATGTCGAAACCGTCATCGAATATCTGAATAGGAATGTCGAGAATGCCGTAAAATTGATCGAAGCGTTATGCCAATCGATCCCGGAGGAACGAAACCAATGTGAATGTGCGGATGCGCTCAAATTCGCCCTGATGACTGATCCAAACAGCTATCCTGCCGAGACAAAAAAAACGCTGGAACCTCTGATCGGTAAATATTTAAAAGCTTAGGTTCACGCGGAGGGAAAAATGACAGGACTCATTCTGGTAGTCAACACAGGAAATACATCTACAAAAATAGGCATATATAAAGGTGAAGAACCGGTATTCGTGGAAACCATCAGGCATTCCGACGAAGAATTGGCAGTATTCAAAGATATGAACGAACAAAAGGATTTCCGGGAAAAATTGATTCTCGATTTTCTGGCGGAGAAAGATATAAATATCAATGATCTGGCGGCAGTGTCCGCCCGCGGCGGGTTGTTGCGGCCCCTGGAGAGCGGTACGTATTTAGTGAATGAAAAAATGATCGCGGATCTGGTGGAGGGGAAGCGGGGAATGCATGCTTCTCATCTGTCGGCCCAAATCGGCTATTCCATCGCGTCTAAGGTTGGGATCGATTGTTACACGGTCGATCCTGTGTCGGTGGATGAATTCGAGCCGGTGGCCCGGTTTTCAGGTCACAAGTTATTTGAAAGGAGCATGCTGACCCATGCCCTGAATATGAAAGCCGTCGCAAAACGGTACGCCAAAGAGCATAAAATAAAATATGCTGATTTGAATTTGATCGTGGTTCATCTGGGCACAGGTATCTCCATCTCCCTACACCGCGGCGGCCGGATGGTGGATGTCATGAATCCTACCGAGGAAGGAGCCTTTTCTCTGGACCGGAGCGGCGGGTTGCCCGTGTTGCAAGTGGCGCAATATATTATAAATAATAAATTGAGTTACAAAGAATTTTCCAAAACCGTTTTTGGGAACGGCGGTTTGTATTCTTACTTGCAAACCAAAGATTTTCTAAAGGTTTTGGAAAAGTATCAACAGGGAGATCCAGAAGTCATCGCGGTGGTGCATGCGATGGCGTACCAGATCGCCAAGGAAATCGGCGCCCTGGCTGCGGTTGCTTGCGGGAAAGTCGATCAAATCCTCATTACCGGCGGAATGGCAAATTCCGATCTTTTTGTAAACTTGATCGGAGACCGGATCAAGTTTATCGCCCCCATCAGTTTGTATCCGGGAGAGGATGAAATCCAGGCGCTGGCCGAAGGCGTCTGCAGGGTTCTGGATGGAGAGGAGATTGCCGGGGAATATTGAGAAAAGGTTATGCCATTCTTCTCATTTTATTCTAATTATGGTATGCTCTATACGAAAAAATGAAAGAGTATACGTTTCTTAAAAAAAAAGACTCTGAAGTCGAGCAGAAGCTTCATCGCATCGAGGCTGAGATCGAACGGTTGAAAATCGATTTCAACCTGTTTTTTACCGGGGAATTGAGGGTACCGCCGGAGCAGGAACGTGAAAAGGTCGAGAAAGAGATCCGGCAATTGTTGTACGCTGAAGTGAAGAGTCCCCGCCTTAATTTGATGATTCAGAATTTATCCTCGAGATTTTCCGTTTACAACAATATGTGGCTGAAAAAGTTGCATGACGTGGAGGCCGGCGTTCTGATTATCAGAAGGAAAGCCAGCGCCTTTATGGCTTCGGGGAATGCCAGGGTAGAACATTCGATGGATGTCAGCTTGAACAGGGAAGACTCATTTGAAAAGTTATACACTAAATATTCAGAGCTGATGACAGACAAACAAAAAATTGCCTCTCGGGACGAGTTGGTCAACCGGTTGAAAACCACCTTGATTTCGAACAATCTTGTGGATGCCAGCATTAAACTATCGGTTGACCAGGGAAAAGTAAAAATAAAGATAAAAAAATAATTATTGGAACCGGTTTTTGTGAGAAAAAATTGACTAAACAATTTTAGTCGGTTAGAATAAAAGTGTGAAAAGGTTTTTGATTAATCTCGGTCTTCATCTGTTTATACTATATTTCTCTATCCCGCAATATTCCGCTTCCGCGGTAAATACTACATTCAAGCTCCCAAACGGAATGCAGGTGATTCTTTCACCCAGCGAAAACACTGACGCCACATGTATTCTATTTTACCATCTCACAGGCACGAGGGACGATCCGCCGGAGGTCAAAGGGGCTTCTTACCTGTACCAGTTCTTGATGCGGTTGGGTACGCAGAATCTTGACGCCTACGACCGCTTCATGCTGGTGAGCAAAAACGGGGGAACCAGTTCCGAGCGGGTAAATTACGACAACGCCATGTTTTACCAGGTGATTCCCGACGATATGCTAAAAAATGCTCTCTGGTTGGAAAGCGAGAGAATTCATTCTTTGAGGTTGTCTGACCGTGTGATCGAATTTCAGAAAAGCAGCATGTTCAACCGGATTTCACGGTTAATCGAAGAGAATCCGGGATACCGGGCCGGAGAATGGGTGAAAAGCCAGATATTCGAGAATTGCGCTTACCAATTGCCGGTTTATGGGGATGTCGATACCATCACGAATTTCAATAACAATTTGGTGCGGAAATTGTACGATAACTTCCGCAACTACCCGGATATAATCATGGTGATCGCCGGGAAAATGGATTTAGGGAAATTGCCGCAATATATCGGCGAACATTTTCCCGGCTCAATTCCCATCGGTTCACCGCGGAACCGGGGGTATGTGCCGGCGGAACCCAGGAAGGTTCATGTTTTTAAAAACTGGGTGTTGGATGATATTCCTCAGAATTTCAGTTTGTCCGGTTTCCGGGTCCCAGGGAAAATCAGTTCCGATTATCTTGTCTTCAATCTGATTCGTTATTATTTGACCGACCCGCGAATCTCCCAGGTGGAAAATTTGTTGAACCGCTCCAACAATCTAGATATACAGGTGAGTGCGGAGTTTACCGGGAATTTGGAAGCGAATGCGTTTATCATAAAGATTTCATCTTCCCAGCGGGCGGCGATCGAGCAAGCCCGGTTTATTTTAAATAAGCAGCTACAGGCCCTGGGGGAATTGCGGCTTCCGACGGCGGATATCCGCGTGGTTAAATCATTGATGGAGCTCGATTTCGCCAAAGACATGGCCCGCCTGGATAAACGAAGCATCTTACTTGCGGAGCATTATCATCTTTTCAAGAATACCCGGGTGGCGGAATCGTTTCATAAACAATTAAAAAAAATCAATCCCTTTGATATTATGGGAGTTGCCAAAAAGTATTTTGATCGCAACAATCTGGTTAATCTGAATGTTTACCGGAACAAAAAATAAATTCAAAACCATTTGCCCGGCTTTGCTGCTATTGGTGTTATTGCCCCTGTCTACGTTTGGAGACGAGGGTTTCCTGAATTTCACATCCAAGGGCTTGAAAATCAAGATGAAGCAGAACCCGGATATGGGATTTACCAGGGCGGAGTTGTTGATATTTTACCGGGACAAAAAAGTGAATCCCGGACTTTCCTATTTGACTCAAGAAAATATGTTCAGCCGCATTCTGAATGATGAAGATACCGGCATCAACGGGGTATTGAAACGGTTGGGCAATGATTTCGAAGTAATTCACCGTCCCGATTATCTAAAAATCAGCGTCAATTTTTTGGGTTCCAGATCTCAATTGTTCGCCCAGTTACTAAAAGAAATTTATAATTTCAAGTCGTTCACTCCGCAAAAATTCCGGGATAGTATCAAAAATTACTGGAAATACTATTTTACCGGCCGCCGGGATTGGAAACGGGACATGGTGACCCAGATCGCCTATAAAAAATTGTTTCCCGGCCATCTCTTGGGAAATGCACTTGTGTTGCCCGGTTCTCTCGCGGACATCAACTTTGCGCAAATCCTGATGTTTTATAATGCCACTTTTACGCCGGAAAATTCCAGACTTTTTATAGAGGGGGATATCGAACCTTACCAGACATTTGAAAAGATTCAGCGGGCGGTGAGGACCTATAAACGAAGGTTTGTCAAGCGGCCGGCATTGGAGATGCCGCTGGTGGAAGCGCAGCAGAAGGTGGTTATTTTTGACACCGGCACCGACGACTCGCCGAAAATATTTTGGTTTCAAACCATTCCGCCCGTCAACAGTGAATCTCACATCCAATTTCAGGTACTGAACAATATCTTGTTCGGCTTTCCCACCGGGATATTGTTCCGTAACTCCGGATACTTGAGAATGAGGAATTTGCGGTTCGATACTGATATTACCAACCACCATGGCGTTTCTGTAATTTGCAACACAATTGGCCGGATCGATTACCGTGATATCGAACGGTTCATTCTATTGGCTGAAGGGGAAAAAAAGAAGCTGAAAATCAAACAAATCAGCCGTAAAGAATATCTCGACTCGTTGAATTATGTCTACGGACAGTTGAAAGTCGCCACCTCCGAGCTGGGATATGGGTTGGAAAAGGAGATCATAAAAAACCTTTATCCCCACGACAAGGTCCCTTCGCAGCATTCCATCGCTGGGGACTTCAAGAAAATCTTCACGCTGGTGACCCAGCGAAGCCTGAACCAGATTATCGCGGACTCGCCGGAAGTGGCGCCGGAAATGAAGGTGTCGGCCGGAAGTATTATCGTCATTGCGGGAAATGCTGAGGAAATCAAGAAATATCTCAAGGTTTTAAAACCGGAAATCATTACCATAAAATTTCAATAGTCTCTGTTTTCTCCTTCTTTTTCCCCATTTCATTTGACTTGCGGCTGGAAAAAAAATATAATTCAAAGATGAAAAACTGGGTTTATATCAAAGATATTGGAAATTATGTCGATCAAGAAATCGAAGTTAGAGGCTGGGTCCACAATAAAAGAGACAGCGGGCGCATTAAATTTATTATCGTTCGGGACGGCTCAGGATTATTGCAATCTACCATCTGGTCAAAGGACCCGGAATGCGAATTATTTCAAACTTTTGCCCAATTGACCCATGAGTCCAGTCTAAAAGTTGTGGGTAAGGTCAAAGAGGACAAGCGGGCTCCCGGCGGTTACGAAATGGAAATCCTGGGAATTGAAATTCTCCAGGTGGCCGAAGAATTCCCTGTCAGCAAAAAGGAACATGGTACCGCGTTCTTAATGGAACACCGGCATTTGTGGTTACGGTCGCCCCGGCAGTCCGCCATCCTGAAGATCCGGGCCACTATCATCAAAGGGATCCGGGACTTTATGGATAACGAGGGATTTACTCTCACCGATCCTCCGATTCTGACTGGCAATGCGGCTGAAGGAACCACCACGTTGTTCGAAACCTCATATTTCGACGAAAAAGCCTACCTGTCCCAGAGCGGTCAGTTGTATGCCGAAGCGTG
>JAHELQ010000686.1 GCA_024644125.1 Candidatus Aminicenantota bacterium
TACTGGTCAAAATTACGGTTCCTTCGCCGTAGGGGTAATAGACCAACGCCGGCTGAATATTGATCCGCCGCGTCAATAGAGCGGTCCCTCCGGCCGGGAAATTGGAAAAATACCCATCCACTCCCACATCCACCAGACCATTAACACAAGACGACACCACCGGATGCATCACTTCAAAAAACGACGAATTCTTCAAACACGACTGGTCTTCCCTGAATCCAAACGCGCCGACCTGATCCCCGCCGGGCAAAAACTCCCGAGCCTGGCTTCCGTGCTGTTGGGACAGAACCACCAGATTCCCGCCCAGAAACACATATTCCTCCACCACAGCCCGCAATAAGGAGTCCCCATAAACTTGCGATAACGCAGCCGTTGGAACGATCAAGACCTTCGACACCCGCATCAACTCCTCAGCCGAATTATTTCCATCAAACAACAGTCCGCCAAATAGCTTCGCAGCTTCCTGCCAATATCCCCTCTTCAAAACCAAGGATCGGGGCGCGAGGTTATATATCCGGGTAATGCCGCTGGACATTGATTCATTATCATCAGGATTGTCAGCTCCAGGGCCTGGATCTTCAGGCGGCGGTGGAGTGCAGTCTTCTGATGAACAAGTTTCCGAATCTGTTCTATTCTTCTTATCGCCACACCCCTTACAAACAATCGACTCAGTGCAATCATCCAATGGTTTTCCACCATCAAAGCTCCCATAATTCTGCGCTTCATAGCCAATTATGGCATTTTTGCGACCAAACACCTTAATCTCACCATCCTCAGTAGAAGCTTCTTCCATTTCACGTTCCAATTTTTTAAAACAAGCTGGATAATATTTTTTAGTCGAGTGAATAAACTCATGTAAAAATACAGAACTTGTTTTCTTAGGGGCAGGTGAACCTTCACACCATTTTTTAAAAGCCCCAAAAACATAAATTTCCCCATTGGACATGGACTTTCCCGAAGATTCCTCATTTCCTCTAAAATTCCCATATTCATATACACCGCTAGTCCAGGTGATAGTTAATTCTTGTTTTTTTAGCCTGAGATCGCTGAGGAATCTATCAAGGCCTTCTTTTAAGCAGCTTGGGAGACGATCTCTTTCCCAGTAATTTTCGACTCCATCGGCCCCCTTATTACCTTCAGGAGAACTTTTGTAGTTATTATAAAAGCTCACCATCTCCAGGAAACGCGCTTCAAGTGCATCCAATATCTCCTCAGAAGAAGGTGGCTTATAAACTGCAAAAGTAAACGCCATTGTATCATCTTTGAAATCTTGAGCCTTCTTATATTCAGACGCAGGATAAATAAATGTCAATCCCGGATATTTTTTGCATACCCTTGTGCTATCTTCGTATACTACATGTTCGGCCTCAAGCACCGATTGAAAAAACAATATAAATAAAATTGCCAAAAAAAGGTATATATTTGTGGTTTTTCTTTTTTTCATTTGAAAGCCTCAGGCTGGCCTAAAATTCAAAATTTAGCGAAAGTGTCTTCTGTGACACAATCTCAATAATTTCATTCTCTGGAAAACTAAAAAAATTACTATCTTTATCAAAGCCATCAAATGATAGTATATATATCCCAGGTAGCAGCCCTTTGTAAGAAAAAAATCCTTCCTTATTTGTAAATATCCTAGACCAATATATTAACTGATCTGGATTTGTCTTTGAATATTGAGACAAATCTATCGTGCAGGAATGTGGAGGGTGACCGTTTACTTTAATATAACCTTCAACGCCTGTTTGGTCTGTTAAATCAAGAGTATATTGACAATAATTATTTTTACCTTTTTCAACTATTACATTTTCGATATCTTTAACTTCATGTGTAGCCATATGTAGAGCCAAAACGTATTGACTATATGGCTCCACTCCCTCAATTTTAAAATTTCCTTTCTCATCTGTACCAAAGTGATCAACGACATATCTATACCGTTTCTTTAAATAGGCACTGTTTGGATTCGTTTTTCTCACTAAAGCTCCGGGTACTGAAGCAATCGGATATTCTCCCTGCAAGCCAATGCCCCGAAGCATACCTTCTAATACTGCTCCCCTTTCTAGACAAATCTCAACAAATTTCACCTGGCCCTGATCGACCGAGAATCCTTTAACCATATCTCGAAATAATTCTTTCTTATCGTACTCAAAATAATACTCAGGAATTAGTGAAATATACCCTTTTTTTTGACACTGAATATAATAAAAAATTCCTTTTTTGGGTTTGATATCAAAATGAAAAGTCCCATTTTTTTTAGTGGTATATTTAAATTCAAATAACTCATAAAAATCAGATTCGGCAAGAATTTTAAGAGTAATTGTTGCACCTTCAATCGGTAGTTTTGTATCCTTGTCTTTGACGACCCCCTCGATACGCCCCTCAATGAGTGCAAACAGTGGATTAAAAAAAAATCCAATTATCAAAACAAATGTAACAACGCAAATAATTTTTTTCATTGAACACCTCACATGCTTCCTTTATTTAATTGTATTTCTACTTTATTTGTTAAATTTTTTATGAATTAAACTTATCTATTTTCGCGATTAAACTTTTTAAATTCTGGCTAAAGTCTTTACAGGCAAGCGTCATGTCTTTATGCATGAGCACTTTTTTTAGAAGTAACGTTATGTGCTGAGATTGATTCGCGACTTTCCGATA
>JAHELQ010000687.1 GCA_024644125.1 Candidatus Aminicenantota bacterium
AGACCCGGCTCGACAGAGTTACTTAAAACAAGTAGGAAGGGGCGCTCGATCCGAATCGTCCGGGGTTCCTGGGTCAGGTTCTTGAAATGAGCCGTAAACTGGATGGCCTGCGGCCAATACAATTGTAATTCAGACGATGACGCTTGCGAATGGGCTGTCGCCCAGTCGGTGATGTCAAGAAGGGTGTCGTATTACGAGTGAACCGGCGATGTGGGCTTCGGCAGAACGAATTCTGCTTCGGCAGTGGTAGATGGAGTCGATGGGCTCCTGCCCTTAGAAATTTTTTGGAGTGTTGCGGCGATTGTTGGGAGAAACGATGGTTCTATGCTGGTTGTAATTGCTTTTGTAACGGATGCATTTGCTTGAATGATTGATGCACTGGCTTTGGTTTTTGATGCACGTGATTTTGGTCTGGAAATACTTGCGTCTGTTTCCGGTGCATTTGTTTTGGTTTTAGAAGCGGGACAGTCTGTCCGGCGCGCAAATGAACGTAGTACGGCCGAACATTCGGTCGGGATAAACGAATTGGGGACAGGCGCGTTAGCCTTTGCGTTTGTTTGAGAAGCAGGACGGTCTGTCCGGCGCGCAAATGAACGTAGTACCGCCGCACATTTGGCCGGCTCAAACGAAATGGGGACAGGTACGTCAGCCGTATAACCGGTCCCGCGATCACTAGCGATCGAAAATTGTAGAGAGATGAATCTTTGCCTACCCCGTAGGGGACCTATAACTACTGTGCTGCGGTTGGATAGGTATTGGTGGGAGTATTTGGGGAAGGAGGGCGCACCAAATCGGCGCTTGACATTTTTGGGATAACATTATATATAATACTCTTACATCAAGTCCCTTGTGGTAAGATTTTCGGTCGCCGGCAAAAAAAATCGACGATCTGGAACAAATTTTTTCAACGAGGTATCATTATGTCGTCTATTGAAGGATATATCGACTACCAGAGACGGGAATATTGCAAGGACATTCAATGCCCGGTGCAGTTGGACCTGGAGGCGCAAGAGGCGGGTTCCGAGGAATACGAGAAAATCCGCGGCATCTGCAAAAACGCCTGCCGCCACACCACTTACGAATTCCATCACTGGTTGATCGGTAAAGGTTACTTGATCGTTCGTCCCAAATCGTAAACGGGATCGCTATATTTAAAAACTTAAACTCTAGAAGGAGGTATCTCTCATGGATTGGGGAATGCAAAATCGTTTGAACAAAGTAATTAAAGAGGATGGCCGGTGTTTTTTCCTGCCCATCGATCACGGTTATTTTTTGGGCCCGACTCACCGTCTGGAGAAACCGGCGGAAACCATTGAGCCGCTGTTGCCTTATTGCGACGCATTGTTCTGCACTCGCGGCGTGTTGCGGGCGGCAATCGATCCGGCCATCGATAAACCCATCATTCTGCGTGTATCCGGCGGCCCCAGTATTGTCGGAGAAGATCTGGCCAATGAAGTGGTCACCACGTCTATCGACGAAATCATCCGCCTCAATGTGGCGGCGGTCGGACTGTCGATTTTTGTAGGCAGCGACTACGAAACCCAGACCATCGACAATCTGGCGCAACTGGTCAACATGTGCGAAGACTTCGGAATCCCCGTCATGGCTGTCACCGCTGTGGGCAAGGAGACGGAAAAACGCGAAGCCCGCTTCCTCTCGCTGAGTTGCCGCATTGCCGCGGAAATGGGCGCCAAAGTGGTGAAAACCTATTGGTGCGCCAAAGACTTCGATAAAGTTGTGGAAGGATGCCCCGTACCGGTGGTCATGGCCGGCGGCCCCAAATGCGAAACCGACCGCGAAGTCCTGGAATTTGTCCATGACGGATTACAGAAAGGCGCAGTCGGTATCAATCTCGGTCGCAATATCTGGCAAAATCAACACCCGGTGCCAATGGCAAAAGCGCTTCATGCGGTGATTCACGGTAACGCCACCGTCAATGAGGCGATGGATATTTTTAACGAAACTGTCAACGGCAAATAACAGGTCCCCATGCGCGTAGCAATGTATTATCGCAATAACGATGTGCGGATCGAAGAACAACCGGTGCCGGTGATTGGCGCCGGAGAGTTGCTGGTAAAAGTTCTCGCCAGTGGGATCTGCGGCAGCGACGTGTTGGAATGGTACCGGATCAAAAAGGCTCCCAAAGTTTTGGGCCATGAAATCAGCGGCGAGATTGTCAAAGTAGGCGAAGGGGTGGATAAATACAAAGTGGGCGACCGGGTATTCGTTTCCCACCATATCCCTTGCAACACCTGCCATTATTGTTTGAACGGTTACCACACCGCGTGCGAAACTCTGCACACCACCAATTACGATCCCGGCGGATTCGCCGAATACTTGAGAGTTCCAGCTCTAAATGTTGACCGCGGAGTGTTTTTGTTACCGGATGAAATGTCCCATGACGAAGGGGCGTTCGTGGAACCGCTGGCGTGCGTGATTCGCGGTCAAAGGGTAGCCCAATTGAAACCCGGCCAGAGCGTGTTGATCCTTGGAAGTGGAATCTCAGGACTTTTGCATCTATTGGCGGCGCAGGCTTCCGGCGCAGGCCAGGTCTATTGCACGGATATCAATCCCTTCCGGCTGGAAAAGGCTAAAGAACTCGGCGCTCACGCCGTATTCGACGCCCGGGAAAACATCCCGGAATTGGCCAG
>JAHELQ010000688.1 GCA_024644125.1 Candidatus Aminicenantota bacterium
TTGTCGAGGTGGTCATCGTGCCATTCGGGGTGGATGGCGATGATCCCGTCGTAGAGGAGGGCGGCGATGCGGCGGCTCATGGCGACGATCATGGCTTTGCCCCTGAAGACCTCCTGCCGCGCGTGGTAGTGGCCGATGATATCTTCGGTCAGGGCCTTCAACCGCTCTGTACTGCCGGCAATGGCTTCCAACCTCGTCCATTTGGCTTTGGCTTTGTCGGCGGCGTCCTGGTCTTCCCGCTCCAGTTCGTCGTCCAATTCTTCCACCAGGGCGCGGCCTTCGTCGTTCAGGAAAACTTTGGCCAGCCGGCTTTCGAAAAAGATTTTGACGGTGGCGCCGTCGCGCTCCGCCTGGGCGATGTCATATATATCGATGTATTCTCCGAATATCTGTTTGGTGTTGCGGTCGCTCTCTTCCACCGGCGTTCCGGTGAATCCGGTGAATGTGGCGTTGGGCAGGGCGTCCCGCAGGTATTTGGCGTATCCGTACACGGTCTTTTTGCCCACCACCTCTCCATTCCCGTCCAGCACGTCCCGTTCGCGGGCCAAAAATCCGTACTGGCTGCGGTGGGCTTCGTCGGCGATGACAATGATGTTGCGCCGCTCCGAGAGTAAGGGATAGCTGTCTTCGTCCTCGAAGGGGGAGAATTTTTGGATGGTGGTGAAGATTACGCCGCCGCAGGCTACGTCGAGGAGTTCGCGCAATTGTTGTCGCGTCTCCGCTTGCGCCGGCTCTTGCCGCAGCAATTGCCGGCAGGCGGCGAAGGTGTCGAAGAGTTGGTCGTCCAGGTCGTTTCTGTCGGTGATGACAACGATCGTCGGATTGTCCAATTCCAGCACCATTTTCCCGGCGTAAAACACCATAGAGAGCGATTTCCCGCTGCCCTGGGTGTGCCAGATCACCCCTCCTCGCCGGCGGCCTCCGCCCGACGCCGCCTCTATCCCTTTGCGCACCGCTTTGTTGACGGCGTAATATTGATGGTAGGCGGCGATTTTTTTCTGCACCGTCACCTGGGTGAGGCCGGTGTCGGGATCCTCCCGTTTGGTTTTCTCGAATATTGTGAAGTGGCGGATGATGTCCAGTAGGGTCTCTTTGGTGAGCAGGTGGTCCAGCATCACTTCCATTTGCGACCGTTTCGCCTCTTGTTCGTCTTTATTGGCGTCCGGTCGCCAGGTGGAGAAGCGGGAAAAACCGGCGGTCAACGAACCGGCCTTCGCTTCGAAGCCGTTGGATAGGATCACCAGGCCGTTGTAGTAAAATAGCGCGGGGATCGCCTGTTTGTAGGTGGCGATTTGGTTGTAGGCTTTCTGGAGGTTGCCGGTGTCTCCGGCTGGATTTTTGAGCTCCCCCACCGCCAACGGCAGTCCGTTGACGAAGATAATCAGATCGAAGCGTTTCTGAACTCCGTTTGAGGTGATCACCATTTGCCGGACCGCGGTAAAGGTGTTTCGCTCCGGGTGGTGGAAATCAATGAGCGACACCCGGTGGCCGCGAATGTCGCCGTTCTGCATAAATTCCACGAGCACGCCTTCGGTCAGCATGTGATGGAAAGTTTCGTTGTTGGCCATGAGGTCCGCCGACGGTAGATGCAGAACTTGTTTTACCGCGTCTTCCCGCGCCGTCTCCGGGATCGAGGGGTTCAACCGCTCCACCGCGCTCCGCAGCAGGCCTTCGAGCACGACGTCATCGAATGATGGTCGCATCCGTTTTACGTTATCCGGGCCGGTTTCCACTCCGTCCAGAGTTTCAAATCCATTTTCCGCCAACATGTCCATTGCCAGCAATTCGATGCTGTTCTCGTCGAGTTTCGCCATCCTATCGTTCCTTTGTTTTTTTGATGCTTGGTTTTACTGGATTCATTGTACCCGGACGCGGGAACTTTTGCAACCGTCTTTGAAGAATCCTCCCAGAGGGTTTTTTAGTTGATTGGAGGACCCGTTGTACGGGTAGAGGACTGGTTGAACGGTATCAGTTATCGATGCAGGTGATTTTATTCCAGAATCACTCGTTTCAACTCTCGAAGCACATAATTTTATCCCAGGGCCACCTACTTTTTCCTTCGCTCCAGATGATTTTGTTTCCCAAGCAGATGATTTTGTCTTCGCAGTAGATACCCACTATTGTTCTCCAGGTTGTTGAAGTCTGAGGTTTTATTGTTTTGAGTTTTATATTATAATTGTAGTGAAAATACTTTCAGAAGGAGGTTTTTGTGGCTGAAATTGTTTTAAAGACAAACCAACCTGGAGAAGCTTCAGAGTTAGTCAAGGAGATGATTAGCATTGAAACGAACCGGGTGAACCATAGCCTCGCTGTCGCAAAGAGGAGATTGCTGCGCTTTGAATCAAAGTACAAGATCACAAGCGACACCTTCATCTCTGACTGGACCGCTGAAGATCTAGAAGGAAAAGATATGGAGTATGTCGAGTGGGCCGGTGAATATCAGCTCATGCAGAGGCTTATGGAAAGACTCCAAACATTGAACACCCTGACTCTGTAATAATTATGCGCGCCGGGCGCAAATTTCCTCCTTACCCACTTTTCCCGTCAATATAGAGTAAAAAAGAAAGGTTTATCTATTATATGGATGCAGAAGACCTAAATTATATCATTATCCTCAACTTCCACTCAAACTACGCGGCCTTCCCCAT
>JAHELQ010000176.1 GCA_024644125.1 Candidatus Aminicenantota bacterium
GGAGTTATAGGTAAACGGCGTAGCGGCTAAAATCCCGCCGATATGCTCAAACACAGTGAAGATTCTCTGCCAGTTCATTGTCAAAACATAAATTCGCCGCCGTCCACAATCAGTTTTTGTCCATTGATATACCTGGCCTGCGGAGACGCGAGAAAAAAAGCGGCTTCGGCAATCTCTTCCGGGTCCGCCAACCGGTTGAGGGGGATCTCCCGGTTTGCCAGTTCCGCTTCCAAACGGTTGAAAAGATCGAAGCGGCGTTCGGATTCATCGGTCCAGGTGAAACCGGGAATGAGAGAGTTGACTCTGATTTTCGGTCCCAATTCCATAGCAAGGCATTTGGTCATCACCAGAACTCCGGCTTTCGACGCGCAATAGTTCGCGCCGTTCTTACGCCCTTGAATTCCGGTTGTCGCACCGATATTGATGATGATGCCTCCGAGCTCTTGCTTCAACATAACGAGAGCCGCTTGTTGGGAGACCAAAAACACCCCTTTCAAGTTGGTATCCACTACCCGGTCCCAATCCTGTTCGCTCATTTCTAAGAGCGGCTTATCGATGTTTTTTCCGGCATTGTTGACCACCACGTCCAGGGAACCGAAACGTCGAACCGAATCCTGAACCATGAGGGCGACGGCTTCCCGATCAGCCACATCACAACGGTGGAGCGCGGCCTCGCCACCGGCGGCATGAATCTCCTCCAGAGCCTGCCGGGCGGCGGATTCATCATGAAGATAATTCAACACGACATTGTACCCCTGACGGGCAAATTTTATGGCAATGGCGCGGCCGATACCTTTTACGGCGCCGGTAATTAACGCTGTCGGCATATGAGGTCCCTATTTATCGTTTAATTGTTTAAACACGTGCACCGGATCAGCGGATTTGGGATCAATCACCAGGTCCGGTTGAATCAGCCGGTAGGTATGATCTCGACCTCTACCGCAAGCGAGCATCAACACGACATCCCCTTCTTTAAAGGTCCCGCCGGCCGCCAATTTCACCATGCCGGCATATTCAATCAACAACGAGTTTTCCAGATCCGGCCGCAGTGTATAACCCCTCTCGTTCAAAATATCCACTATCGCCTGACCGTCCCGTTTAACGACGCCAGGTTCCACATCAGTGATGATGCCGTTGTTTTCTTTGAGACAATTATAAAGATCCGGATAATTATTCACCGGATTAGTAGAGTTGAGTGTGGGCTCGTAGAGATCATCCGGAAATTCCCCGGGGAGATCATCCATTGTCAGCTCAGTCCTTCCTGAATTGTAGGCTTTTGCCATCACATTCATCTCGCCTGACTGGATACAAACCACGCGAGGAATATGTTCTTTCTTCTGGAGCCCCAACTTCACCATATTTAGATGTCCTTTGTAAAAACCCAACGGCCCCATACCCGAAGCGATGGTCTGGACAAAAAAATTACACTCGGGCAATTTTTGCAATTGTTCGTAAGCAACTGTGGCATAAGACTCGGTTCTATCATGAAGCGGCGCAATGGAGGTCAGGCCATTGGCCCTGGCAAACGCCCTGGCGAAGGGGCCGATCAAGGGGTAGTGGCTATCAACGAAAATTATATGATTATTACTGTTTTTATCAATAAAGTCGGTGTTTTTATAAGCGCATTGCCGCGGCATGAAAAGATAGCTGGTCAATCCCAATTGAGCGGCAAAATGAGTATACGCGCGGCCGGTGTTGGCTGTTGAATAAAATACCAGATTGTCGAGCCCAAGTTCTTTGCAGCGACTGAGAATGATGGATGCTTCGCGATCTTTAAAAGTACCGGTGGGATTTTTTTCACTATCCAGTTGGATATAGATTTTCGCCCCGCCAAAACGTTCAGTCAACTCATCCAGCGGTACAACATCACTATCTCCCACTCCCAAAGATACAATATTGTCTGGATCCTGTAATGGAATCAATGGGAAATTCTTCCATAAATCGTTGCGGTCCGCGGGTTTTCCATCCCAGTGTCCGGCAACGTCATAGGCCAATGGAGCACCGCACGATTTACACACTCCCATCATGACATCCAGCCCGAACGACTCACCGCATGCCGGGTTGGAACATTGTTGCGACAGCCGGACTGAACTTCCGGATGATTTCCTCTCAAATACATTTTTATTGCTCATTTGGTCTCCTTTTCAAATTGTTTCAAGAACAAAAAACTAAATGCTAAACCAGCGCCGGTATAGGTACCAGCATCCGTTTCAGCGCAGCCAATGGAGTTGCAGACTTCACAACTACGCTGGATATCAGGACACCGGCCCCTCCCCGCAGGACAACACACCGGATATCATCCGAACCTTTTATGCCGCCGCCAAACAACAAGCGGTTGTCGATACGCGCCACGGCGTCGGAAACCAATTCAGGACAAAATGTCGCAAAAGATACAGGTTTCCCGATCAACGCTTCGTTTTCGATAGCGACATAATCCGGATTGTATTTCTCATTCAATCGCGCTGCCTCGTCGATACTGGTAGAACAGATCATCACTTCCAGATCACATTCGCCAATCTTCGCCATCGTTTCGTCCAGTTGGGACGGGGTCGCTTTTTTTTCCGGGTGGTTCAAGATAATGCCACGGGCGCCCAAATCTCCATAATGACAATCACCATAAGAGCCGCAATCCTGAATAAACAACGGCAAATCCGTTTCTCTGGATAAAACGGGAACATCCTGAGGCTGAACGGCGAGAGCGATATCGAACGATTCCCTGGTTTCGTCATCCAATTGTTGCAGTTGTTTGGCTAAACCAAGAGCGTCGGCTCCACAAATTACCTTAAAGTTCAATAGAATTAATGTTTTGGATAAAAGTCCCATGATCTCTCCTTTTTTAGGGTGGTTTGTAAGATTAAAAATTCATGTCCCAGGAATCGACGGAAAACTTGTTTTCTACCGAGAGGGAATCGGCTACAAGCTTGTCCAGACAAATTTCTGGTTCCTCGATCACCCGGCGCAAGATGCGAATCAATTCCTCGCCGATGGTCATGATGGTTCCCCGGGTGAAGAGATCGCTATTGTAAAGGATTGTATACTTCAAACCATCGGTTGCATGTTCAAACAAAAATACCAGGTCAAACGTGCTTATTTCGAAATCAAGATCAATAGGTTCGACAGCGAAATCTGTTTGGCGATCGAGAATTCCCAGGGTATCAAAACTCTGCAACGCCAGCACCACATCGAATAGGGGATTTCTGCCGGAATCTCTACGAATCCCAAGATCATCCACCAATTGGTCGAAAGGGTAGATTTGATGAGCGTAAGCTTCGAGAGTCAACTCCTTCACGTTTTGAAGCAACACGTCAAAACGCTCATTTTCCTCGAACCTCGTTCGCAAGGCCAGCGTATTGACATAAAATCCGATTTGATCGATCAAATCTTCATGTTGACGGCCGGCGATGGGTGATCCAATGACAAAGTCGGTGTCTCCAGTGTAGGAATAGAGCAAGGCATTGGTAATGGCAAGCAAAACCATAAACAAACTCGTTCCATAAGACCGGCAGAACAGGTCTAATTCCTGTGTGATATCAGATTGGAATTCAAACGGAACACGCATACCATGAAACGTTTTGACCTGCGGACGGGGAAAATCTGTAGGAATATTGGATTCTGGGATTCCGCCGGCAAATCGATCGACCCAATATCGGCGATGTTTCAACAGGGTTGGCTCGGAAAGCTGTTGGAGATGCCAGGCGCTATAATCTTTATATTGCACGTTGAGTGGAGGTAGCGAGGCCGCTTCGCCATTATTCAAGCCATAATAGAGGGTGAACAACTCCTTCACCAGTACCTGGATCGACCAACCATCGGCAATTATATGATGCAGAGTGCAAACGAAAATATATTCTTCGTCTTTTGTCCAGATGAATAAAGCCCTGATAAGCGGAGCGTTTTTTAGATCGAATGCCTCCGCGGCTGCGAGTTTTGCAGTTTGTTTAGCCATGGATTCGGGATGTATCTCAGCTCTATAATCGTGTATCGGTATACTAAAATCTATAGCATCGGCATCAAAAATTTTCTGGCAAGTGCCATCGCCCACTTGAACGAATCCTGTCCGCAATATTTCATGCCGCTCGACGAGTGACAGAAAAGACTTTTCCAACGCGTCGCATTGGAGTTGCCCTGAAAACCTGAACACTCCGGTCATATTGTACGCCACATGGTTGTCTTCCATTTGATGGATGATCCATAATCGCTTTTGGGCATTGGACATTGGATAATATTCCTTCTTTTCCACCGGCTCGATGGGGCGGTGGGCAACGTGAGAGCGACCTCGAATCATTTCCGCCATATCCATCAGGCGGGGGTATTTAAATATCTCGTTAAGAGAGAATATCACTCCCATTTTTTTGTGAATCCTAACGGATAGAACCGTCGCTTTGATAGAATGACCCCCAAGATGGAAAAAATCCGATTGTCTGACAATATCATTTATTTTAACTGCCAACACACTGGCCCATATTTCGGCCAATTGAAATTCCAACTTACTATCGACCGGCGCGGCGCCTTTTAGCCCGGAATCACACCGCGGGACAGGAAGAGCATGCCGGTCCATTTTTCCGGAAACGTTCAAGGGGATAGACTGAATGGCGATAAAATACCTGGGCACCATATATTCCGGCAACCGGCGTAGCATGTACTCTCTGATTGACTGCTCAGAAATACTTTCCCCGGATCGGGGTACGATATACGCGCATAAAAATTCCCCATGCGTGTCATTCTCGTGCACAACCGCCACACATTCTTTTATATCAGGTAACCGCATGAGATGTTCCTCGATCTCTTTTAATTCTATGCGGAGCCCACGTATCTTCACCTGGTGATCGATTCTTCCGAGATGTTCCAATTGCCCGTCCAAAGTCCATTTTCCAAGATCGCCGGTACAATATACCCGGACCGGATCACGCCGGAAGCAATACCCAGGCAAATCATAATATTTCCCCGATGTGAGTTCCGGGCGGTTTAGATAGCCGCGGGCCAGTCCCGCCCCTGCGATACATATTTCTCCGGGTACTCCTGCCGGCACAATTCTTCCCCAATGATCCACGACAAAAATCCGCGTATTGGCTATGGGCTTGCCGATTGTGATCGTTTTTTTGTTTTGCTGATGCCGGTTCAACGTCGAAAGCACCGCCGCCTCGGTCACCCCATATTCATTGACCAATTCGAGCGAGGGATTCTTCTGTCTGGCGAGATCGATCAAAGAACTGGTAATGACATCGCCAGCAAGCACCACTACGCTCAATGACCGAGCTACGGCATGCTCGATATTTTCCATTATTGCCGCAAAAAGGGACGGCACGCAGATAAAATGGTTCACCCAGATTTTTTTTATCGCAGATAACACCGCTCCCAGATCCCGGGGACCATCAGGTCCGGCGAACACCTGCTTGCAACCGGACACCAGCGGCGTGAAAAAACTCGCCACAAATCCATCGAACGTAAAAGTAAACAATTGCAAAGTTGCATCCAGTTCATCGAGCCGGTATTCGTTTTTTCGAAAAACCAACATATTGACGGCGTTTTTATGTTCCACGGCAACGCCTTTCGGCGAGCCAGTCGTACCTGATGTGTAGATGACATAGGCCATAAAGCTAGCAGGAACTGCGGGCCATTCCCTCGCGATCCAATCAGGTGAATTCAAAATCCCTGCGACCTCGACCATCCGTTCATCCGACCCAAAATCACCAGGGCCGGTAAGGCAGAGGGAAGCGTTGCTATCATTCAGCAAAAAACGGATCCGCTCCGTGGGATAAGCAGAATCCAGAGGCAAATAGGCGCAGCCTGCCATCATCACTCCCACGATTGCGGCAGCCAATCCAATGGATTGCGGCATCATGACGCACACGATGCCCTCTTCGACCACGCCCCGACTCCGCAGTGCGACCGCTATTTTATTTGCCGTGGTAGTCAATCCCCGGAAAGTAACCTGGGAATTGTCCGGCATTTCGACAAGAGCGACTCGATGGGGATGCGCATTTGCCTTTAGGTCAACCAGATCGACAATGGACATATCTTCAAAATATGGAGCAGTCGAACCATTCGCATATTCAAGAACACGATTCATTTCATCGCAGCTCAGAAGAGCGAGATCTCCGACTCGTCCGTCTGGTTTTGCAAGGATACTATGAAGCACAGACTCCAGAGCTCCTGATAGTTGGAAAGCGATGCTCTCTTCGATAGTCGCGGGATTGTATAGAAAATCGATTTCAATCGCGCCGGGCCGCAAAGCGATCCCCAGGGTCACATCATAATTGGTTACCGACCGGTTGCCAAATGAGCCGACTAAAAGCGGCCCGGCCAGGTTTTCCAAACGTGAAACCAATGGATAATTTTCCACCACGATTAAAGTGTCGAATAAATCCGCCTTCGGATCAACCCCCGCCCACTGACGAATATCAATGAGGGGCGCGGTGGCAAATTCCTCGCGTTCTTGCAAATGAACCTGAAGGGAGCGTAGCACTCCGATCAAATTATCCTCGGGACCTGCGGCCACGCGCAATGGTACGGTATTGACCAATAGTCCCACAATTTCCCCGATCCCATCCACTGGCGCGTGCCGGCCCGACACAGTAGTTCCAAAAAGCGCATCCGCTGAACGCGTAACCCCCTGAAGCAGTAGTCCCCAGGCTGAATAAAACAAAGCGGCGGGGGTTATTTTAAGCGCCCGGCAAAACGCGTCGATTTGACCAGTCATCACCTCCGGCAATAGATAACGAACACTCCGGCCACCGGAATTCATGCCACTTGAAATTTTTTTCATGGGCAGGGCGACATTGCCGGACAATCCGATTAAATAAGTGGTCCAAAATCCCTTGATTCTATCGGTATTTTGCGTTTTAAGCCATGATATATAGGTTTTGAAGGCCGGCCTGCGACAGGGCGGGAACTCTTTTCCCAACGCCAGAGCTTCATATGTGTCAAAAAATTCCTTTAATATTATTCCATTACTCCAGCCGTCGTAGAGAATATGATGGTTGGTGACGATCATCTCGAAGTGGGAACGGTCAAGCTTGCACAGACTCACCCGGAACGGCACTTCCAACAGATCCAATCCCTTCAGCCGCTGTGAATCCCGTTCCCGCTGAAGATCTTTCTCCCGGTGCGTTGAACGGCACAAGTCGTTGAAGTTCGGTTCGATCCTGTGATTTTTCACTACAATCTGAATAGGCCGCGCGACTCCCTCCCAACGGAACACAGTCCTCAACACTTCATTACCGGCAATCACCCGGTTCCAGCTTTCGGTAAACCAATTTATATCGATCTCTCCAGTTATTCCAATGCATAATTGCTCGACATATCGATCGCTACCGCCGGTCTCCAGCGAGTGGAACAACATCCCCTCTTGCAAGGGAGTCAACGGATAAATATCTTCTACAACGGATGGGTCTAGCACGTAGTCACCTATATTTCCTAAATTACAAATTAGAAAAATAATCGAAACGGAGTGGAATTATATTGTGGTTTTTATTCCAGAGGAGTTACCGGGTCACAATAGCGGTTCGATAAAAATTCCCCGGCCCTTGCAGAGCCGGGAATTTATGATTTACAAATCTTTAGTCTTTGCTTGTGGTACGGAAGTTTGCGTCTACCTTTTCGATCTTGCCCATATCCATTTTAATGATTTTATCGGCAACATCAAAATAATGATCGTCATGGGTGATGGCGATGACGATTTTCCCTTCATTTTTCATTCTAATAAGAAGATCGCGATAGAAAAACTTGCGAAATTCCGGGTCCTGGTCTGCGGCGATTTCATCGAACAGGTAGATTGGAGAATCCTCGAGATAACATTGTAGGAGCGCCAACCTTTTCCGTTGCCCGCCGGAAAGATCGATGGTGCTGAATTTATTGCCATTGACACTTACTTTGTCAGCAAGACTCAACATTTCCAGATTATTGGAAACCAGGTGATCGCGGCCAGCCAATTCGACATTGTACATTTTCTGGAATAAATGGTAATTGGCAAATACTGTCGAAAAATACTCGCCGATCCTACCATCTTTGCCTGGGGCCCCCGCCACTAAAATAGCCCCCTCGTCAGGCTGGTAAAGTCCGGTTAGAAGCTTGGCTAGAGTTGTTTTTCCACTACCATTACCTCCGATAATAAAGGTAATTTCTCCTTTTTTGGCTTCGAAGTCGATGGGCCCAACCTTAAAGCCCTCTCCATCCGAATCTTCACGGTCATATTTGTAGACGACCCCCTCGGCTTTAAGGCTGTCCACAGCACCGGGACGTTCCTGGGTGATTTCCAACACTTCAGGCGCCATATTGGCCGGAATATCCGCTTCGAATCCCTTGACCCGGTTCCAGGAAACCCGCATCTGCATAATCTGGGGAACGGAGTTCAGAATACCGTTGATCGGCCCGATCAAATAGAGGAGGATCATAATGAAACTCATCAGAGTGAAGGTGCTGATATCTGGAAATATCCGGGGAATCGCGAATCCGACGGCTCCCAAAACGATCACGAGGAGAGATTCTCCAATGAGAAACGCGTTAATGAACTTGACAACGGCTTTGACGATTTTTACCCGAAATTCGTCGCAACTGACCGCGATATCATTTCGGTATTCCCTCTTTTTATTTACTTGCAGGCTCAATTCCTTAAAACCATCCAGCATACCGTTCAAAAGTCCCATAAACACATTCCGGGTATCCCGCGCCTCTTCGAAATATTGCTCGGCTTTCTGGCTCACGATTCCATATAGAGTGGCGATAGCCCCTACCACCAACACCGTGATAGCGGTGGCCCAAAACGCGATTGTCGCCAGGTAAAGGAACGCGCCGATAGTGGTAATGATACTGGTGACCAATTGAACCACAATATTGGCGGAATTGCTAATCTGCCCGGTATCATCGTTGATAGTGGCATAAACGCGGCCGCGATCCAACCGTTCAAACCTCTGGTAAGAGGTGAGGAAGACCTTCTCGATCAAACGCATCCTCATATCATAAACAATATCGAATGTGATCTCGACCAATCTCGTTTGCAACACTTTCCGCCCCAGGATATATACAAAAAACGCCAGGGCGAAATAATACAATTGATATTTCAATTGGATGTTGCTGAACAGGGAGCTCGAGATCAAGAAAATCACCATCGCATTGGCGCCGCCGGAGAGAAGGGAAAGTACAATAACCATCGGAATCGATCTGATGTACTTGTTCTTTTGAGGAAACAATGACGAAAGCAAAAATCCCAGGTAGCTGATGGCGATTGCCGCCAATATCAATACACCCGCCACTTGAAAGCTGATGGGGGACCATATAACGGCCGTGTCCCAGGAAACATTCGACATGGCGAAGGGGACCAAATATACCGCAAGGACGAAGGGTAACAACACAACAAATCCGAGCGCCAGCTTCCCGATTTTCAGCAAACCGAGTTCGCCGAAACCCCTCTTACCCTTAGCGACTTCTATAGGAATATAAATAATGAAAGCCAACACACACAATAAGTAGAATCCCACCATCACCGAAATGAGAGACGCTGCTTTATCCAGGGTGTTTCCCGGAAGGGAGGGTAGTTCCAATGGTTTCCCATCCAGGTATTTGAGCGCCAGGTAACCGATTGTAACTGTATTGGAGCTATTTGAATTGGCAAGTACCGCACAACCGGCTTTCTTTTTCGGCATAAACCCAACAAACGATGTGAAATTCGGATTCATTCCGCCATGGTCCACCAGATCTTTACCATCCACATAGGCCTGCCAGCCCATGCCATAGGAGGAAAAATTAATTCCATCCG
>JAHELQ010000177.1 GCA_024644125.1 Candidatus Aminicenantota bacterium
ACGGTTGTGTTTCCAGCGGGATCCACCGCTCCGCCCTGGCCGGCTGTGGCGGTGATGGTGTGGGTGATGCGCTGGAATGTGGCGTGGATGGTGTGATTAGCGGTGACATTCTTAAAGGTATATTCATCCAGCGGGCCGACGTTGGCTCCGTCAACCGTAACGCTTAAGATGCGATAGCCTGCCATGGGGCGGACGACGAAGCTGGCGTCGCTGTTTTGGGCTATTTCCACCATGCCTTCCACGTTGATTGGTCGATTTCCGCCCGGTTCAGCACTCTCGCCTCCCGTCCCGGCAGATGTAGGTACACCCACCGGTTCAGGTCGCAAGGATACGTTGTCCCTTCGCGGAACTCGACTCTTTCCAACCGGCCACAGCTTCCCGACCATGGCCAACCACCAGGAATGTTTTGTTCCAACATCATGATTTCGCTCACACCAACATGCTAATCTAATTAAAAAACTTTGTCAACCTTTTATAATCATTTTTTAATATTTTTCCCAAATACCGTCCACTCGCCGTTCCCCCTCACTCCCCCACCGCATCGCCCATCAAGAATCTCCCCAACGCCGTTTCTTTCCAAAAACCCAATCATCCTCACCAAAAGACACACAAAAGAGATAGATCCCCCACCAGAATCCATCTTCTTAACTCCTGGAACATCTCCTAACAACCACATCAGACTACATCCAGACCTCCTACATTTAGTACTAGGTCTAATAGAACTAGAACTTATAGTACTAATTATTTACTTCTATAGCGCCAACTTAGATCGTTTTTTATTTTTATTGATATATTTTTAGATCTTTTTGGTTTTACTGCGTACATTATTAATAACCGGTGGTTGATTTAGAAAACTTTCGATGCGCTGCGCGGCGAATGACTGAAGTTGTGGATGTTGTTATTGAAATGTCGGTGGAGGGTCGATTTTCTCCGGCTTCCATTGACTGGTAATGGATTGACAGCATGGAGAAAGAACGATGACGTTTAAGGAATTCGCTAAGCAGAACCATTGCATCTGGCTGACTCCGAAGCAGGTGGCGAAACTGATGCAATGCTCGCTTGAACATGTTTATGAACTTGCAAAATCGGGTAGAATAGCTTATATTAAGGATGGCAAGAATGTTAGATTCAAGCCTGAGGATCTGGATGAATATGAACAAAACAAATATGTCAGGAGGGAACGTGGCTTTATTTAAACGTGAAGACAGTGACCTTTGGCAAATGCGTTTTACTGTGAATGGGAAAAAGATCCGTATGTCTAGCAAGACCACAAACAAGAAGATTGCCCAAAAGATCTATGACAAAATCAAGGGTCAGATCGCGGAGGGCAGTTTTCAGATCACCCCCGAACGCACCAGGTTGAATTTCGACGAGATGGTGGACGAGTTTCTGGAGAAGCATAGCAAGGTGGAAAAAGCCAGCTATGAGCGGGACATGTACATCGGTAAGAACTTGAAGAAGTATTTCAAGAGTACTCCGCTGGACCAGATCACTCCGTACGACATCAAATGCTGGCGGCAATGGCGCTGCAAGCACACCACCAACAAGGGGACATTGGTCTCGAAGGCGACTCTGAACCGCGAGTTGGCTTTTATGAAGACCATGTTCAACATGGCGGTGGAGTGGAATTATCTGGATGAGAATCCCGCCATCAAGCTCAAACTGTTGCGGGGCGAGAAGAAGAGGATGCGCTTCTTGAATTCCGAGGAGGTGGACCGATTACTCGAACACTCGGCCGATCACCTGAAGCCCATTGTCATCACGGCGATTTCCACCGGGATGAGGCGGGGCGAGATCCTGGATTTGAAATGGAAACACGTGGATCTGGAGCACCGGTTCCTTCGGGTCGTAAAAAGCAAGAACAGCGGCTCCAGGGACGTTCCTATCAACGACTTCTTGTACGGCACCTTGGTGGGGCTTGAAAAAAGCCGTCGGTTGGGGAATTATGTCTTTTGCAAGGAAGACGGGTCCAGGAGGAAATGCATCAAGGAGGCGTTCAATAAAGTCAGTCGGGACGCGGGCCTTGGCGATTTGTGGTTTCATGATTTAAGACATACTTACGCGAGCTTGACTGCAAGCGGTGGATGTGATATTATCACCCTGAAGAATCTCCTGGGTCACAAGACCCTGGCGATGACGCAGCGTTACGCTCACTTCATTCCTGATAAGCATGAGAAGGCGAAACAGATCATGCAGGATTTTTGGAGCAGTTGCAAAAGCATCGCAAGGGACACGGTTTGGGACACGGTGGTAGATTCGGAACACCCCCTTCGGGCCCGGGAGGCTCGACAATAAAGGATGCCGGGGTGGCGGAATAGGCAGACGCACGGGACTTAAAATCCCGGGGGCTTAACGCCCGTGAGGGTTCGATTCCCTCCTCCGGCAAACTTCAACCCTATCGATTCCATTATCACGATTATCGTCAGAATAGCTTTTCAGGACCACTCTCACCACCTGATTCTAGACAAAAAAATACTTCTATCAACTTTTTTATAACAATGGTTTCAACAAAAATTTGACTTTTTATTCTAATTTGCTAAAATTGTTATTCATGACAGCAATATTAATATTTTACATAGCATGTTTTTTTCTTTCTTTTTTCTTGTGTATCCCCATAGGACCTGTGAATATCGAGATATTCCAGGCGGCTCTCAAGAAGCAATATATCCAGGCCTTTTGCATAGCACTGGGAGCGGCCTTGGTCGATGCCGTATGGGCTACGTGTGCTTTTTTCGGTATCTCCCCGTTCCTCTCTTCACGGTATATGGAGGCATCTTTCCTGTTGTTTACGGCGATCATAACCTTCATTTTGGGTGCCATCGCTCTCAAGGACGCCCGTTTTATCGAGAAAAAGGAAGAGGAACTCGTATCGAAGATCAGGATCAAAAAAAGATGGGCGTTTTTGAAAGGGCTTACCATGGTATTGGTGAATCCCCTGGGCATTGTCTCCTGGATGATCGCTCTATCTTTTTTGCGTAGAGCGCAGATTTACATCCCTATGGAATTGAGGTACGAAGCGATATTTTTTGTGGTGGTTTTCATTGGAGCCACATCCTACTTTTCATTGATCATTTTCATCACCAATAAAATGAAAGAAATTTTCAATCCGCAGCGTACGAGCAAAGTTATCAAGGTGTTGGGATACCTGCTGGTCTCTTTCAGTATGTATTTCCTGTACAATTCCATAAAACTCTTCTTTTTCAGCGCCAACGGCTCCGACCTGACCCAACTGGTTTCATGAACCCCCTCCCCTTGACTGGGGGGAAATTTCAGGTATAATTTATCTATGATACTTACAATTTTCGGCTATCCCAAAACAGGTAAAACACTGCTATTCAATCTTCTAACTGAACAAAATGTAGAAATATCGAAATTTTCATCATCCGCCCAGGAATACCATAAATCCGTCGTGGATGTTCCCGATCACCGGCTGAAAGCTCTGGCGGATCATTTTGAAACTCCTCCGGTGTACGCGAAGATCGAATACCTGGATACCGGGGCCATTGCAATCGGGGAAGTGAAGAATTCCATGTTTATCGACCTGATCAGGCGAGCCGACGGCCTCATCCATATTGTTAGAGCTTTTGAAGACTCCGAGATCATTCATCCGAAAGGTTCCATCGATCCGCTGCGGGATTTAGACGACATGGAGGAGGAGATGAAATCGATTGATTTTATCTCCATTGAAAAACGGTTGGAGCGTCTGGAAATTGATATCCGTAAAATAAAGACCAAAGAATTGCTGGAAGAATACGAGCTGCAGAAAAAATTGAAAGAATTCCTGGAGGAAGGCCATCCTCTGAGAGAATACGCCTGGACTTCCCGCGAAGAATATCTGGTCAGAGGATTTAAGTTCCTGTCCCAAAGACCCATCATCAAGCTCATCAATACAGACGAAAGTTCCTATCACCAATTCGCCGATTACCATGAAAAAATGGAAAACCACTCGCTCACGCTGGTGTTTTGCGGTAAAATCGAAACGGAATTACTGGAATTGGACCCCGAGGACAGGGAGGTTTTCCAGCAAGAATATGGGCTTGAAAAGTATGACTATATAAAAGAGAATCTGATAAAAAAAAGTTACGAACTTATGAATTTGATTTCGTTTTTCACTGTCGGAAAGGACGAGACCAAAGCCTGGACTGTCGAGAAAGACAGCACCGCTTTCAACGCCGCCGGCAAGATCCACAGCGATATCCAGCAAGGATTCATCAGAGGCGAAGTGATTGAATGGGATAAATTCCTGGAGGCAGCCAGTTTTGCGAAAGCCAAGGAACTTGGCACCCTGCGGCTGGAAGGCAAAGAGTATGTCGTCTCAGACGGCGAAATCATTCATTTCAGGTTCAACAAATGATTCAGTGTGTGGATTTTAAAGCAGCGCGTGGTTGACAGTTAAATAAATTATCGTTAAAATTTTATTGTTATTTTTTGTTGACTTTTATATTTTTCTATTATAAATTAAATGCAGACGAGGAATGAGGTAACAATGATGAAAAAACTGGTTTTTATCCTTTTAGTACTGTCTATATTTTTACCACTTAAATCACAATCTCTATCCCAGATTGGTTTTGTTATAAAAAAAGCGTTGCCGGCAGTGGAAAACGTGGCCGTTATTTTCCCCTCTTTAATGAAGGACCAGATCGTTTCCCAGGCACAAACAGCACAGCTAATCACGAAACAGAAATTCACGGTGTACGGAGTGTCCACCAAGGGCGACTTATCCAAAGAGTTGTTCAATATCAAACGGCTCGACAACCTGGCGGTAATCGTCATAACGAACGACGCACTTTTGACGCCGGACATTATTCAGTTCGTCCTGAACAAATTGGACAACAAAGTTCCCGTTATCAGCAACCGGTCGAAGGATACTCTCCAGGGCGCCTTATTGAGTGTGTTCTCCAATAACGAAACTATTGAAAAACATATCAACATGATTGTGGCGGCAGCCATGGGTCTCACCATTCCAGAGGAATTCCTCGCCGAATGCATTATTGATGTCGAGTAAGCGGAATTGTTAATAATTTTAGATTTTCTGTAACAAAGAGAGTTATTCAAATTCTTTCACGGTTTTCCGCGACTGCTTGACTTCGCGGCGGTGGCGTTTTGCCTCCAGGCGTTTTTTAACAGACCCGGCTGTAGGTTTTGTCTTGTGACGTGGTTTGGGCTTGAATGTTGCCTGGAGGATCAGTTTTTTCAATCTCTCCAGAGCGTCCTTCCGGTTTTGTTCCTGATGTCTGAAGCGCCGGGCGTCGATCACCAGAATCCCTTCGTCGGTCATTTTTTTTCCGGCGATCGACATTAACCGGCTCCGAACCTCTTCGGGAAGCGATGGTGATTCTTTTACGTTAAAACGCAATTGCACGGCTGTGGAGACTTTGTTGACGTTTTGTCCACCAGGCCCGGATGCCCTGACAAAATGTTCCTGGATCTCGTTTTCGTCAATTCTTAAATGTTCTGTAATTTCAATCATGATCAATTAGCTCCGGCTTTTTTTGGAGATTATTCTATTCGATAAGTATATCAGAGTGTCCGGGGGAATTCAATGGCATTTGGGGTTACTCGCGACTAAAATAATATTGACTTTTTTTTATGAGAGAGATATAGTTTACCGTTAAATAAACTCAGGAGGAAGGAATGAAGTTCAAATCAATCGCGCTTGTATTGGTTGTTGTGTTCAGTATCGGTATGTCAATGGAAATGTGGGCGGCACCAGGGACCTATCCTTCAGGGAATCCCCAGCGTGGAATAGCCTATGGCAATAAATTGAAACCCGGGTGGACCTGCTTTTATCAATGGTTCAAAGGAAGTTGGGGACGGGAAAGCTATCGGCGGCAGATCGTTGGCATTCGCATCAATGGCCAGATGGCGAAAGTGTTCTTCTCGAATGGCTCCAATAGGGATTTTTACCTGTATGCCATCATCAACCACCACGATACCTCTCCTGGTTCCCTGCCCCATTGGAAACAGGCGAGAAATAGCCGTTTGGACTCGATATTATTAAAGAACGGAGTGATGGTTCAAGCTATTATCACTGGATATAACAACGGCCAGTATTTTTTCAAAGGCCGCCCTCCGATTCATGTGTCCCAGATATGGATCGTTTATCCCAATCCAACCATCCCCTACCGTAGCCGTCTCTAAATTTGCTGGCACGCGGGGCAGTAATGGGAACTGCGGTTATTGATGCAGATCCGTTCGATCACGCTCCCGCATTTCACACAGGATCCGCCTTCCCTGCCATATACATGCAGGAATTGCCGGTGCTCTCCTTGCCGGTTATCCGGCGTGGCGTAATCGGAGAAGGTGGTTCCTTTGTGAAGAATCGCCTCTCCCAACAACTCCGGTATTACCCGGCCCAGGAGACAACGTTTTGAATGGGGAATGGCTCTAGCGGGAGTGAGAGGGTGAATCCCGGATAAATGGAGCGCCTCGTCGGCATAGATATTCCCAATACCAGCCAGCACCCGCTGATCCAACAGCACTGTTTTAATCGCCCTGGGAGTTTCGAGCCGCAGCAAAAGCTCCGTTACAATCTTCGCATCCAGAGGCTCGGGCCCCAGGCAAGGCAACATGGGTTCGTCAGGCTTCCATACTTTGATACGCCCGAATTTACGGATATCCACAAAATAAAGATAACTGCCGTCCTGGAAAAAAAATTCCACCCTCACATAAGGGGCGTCTTTCTCTCCCAACCGGAACAAAAGTTTTCCTGTCATCCGCAGATGAATGGTCACGCGGCATAGAGGCGAGCCGCCCAGGGAGAGAATGATATATTTCCCGCGACGCCCAACCTGCAGGATCTCTTTTCCTATCAGGCAGTCCAGCGCAGACGCCGATCCTCCCTCGACGCTGCGGTGCCAGTGCACCCGGATTTCGCGGATGGTTTTCCCCACCAACACGGGAGCCAGGCCGGCGGCAATTGTCTGGACCTCTGGCAACTCCGGCATGATCAGTGAGAGCCTTGCCGGATTTTTGATTCAACCGACTCGAACATCATATCGATCATTGACCGGGGAAATCCATTGGCGAGGAAGATGAAATCCCCGGAGGCTTTGATGGTGGATGTCAATCCCCATGGATCGGTAAAGGTGGAAGAATCTTTAGACCGGACAAAATTTGTGACCCGGGAATTTTTGCCGATGCAGTTGATCGCCTTACTGAACCAGATGCCCCTTTGCTCGGAATTTGGGTAGTGGACCACCAGGAGAAAGGCGTCGCCATATTGCCCTATTACGGCTTCACGAATACCTAAAATATTTTCTGGATCAATGGAATAACGATTGTAAAAGCCTAGCGGTCCTTCCAGATATGTCACCCCTCCGGGCTTTAGACCGGCAGTTGGAAGGAGCGACACAATCGACGGCTTCCGCCCTTTTTGTTTGAGTTTCCCTGAAACGGCGCGGGCCATCTTTTTGAGGCCGTCCAATGTATCTACGGTCGAATCAAATCCGACAACCGTCACTAAAAATCTCCCGTTCCACATATTGAGGTAATAATCTTCCAGCAACGCCTCATCTCCAATCTCCAAAATGGAGCCGCCGGGAGCTGTTTTAAATGAATACGCGCCGTAGGCTGAAGCGTCGTCTTCCATTTCATAAATTTCCAGGTTTAATTTTTTACCGTGTCCGTTCCGGTAAGAAGCGGCCAACACCCGGATAAAACCATATTCATGGTAAATCTCGGCCCCGCCGTTAATCAAGAGAAAAAGATCGTCCCCTTCCATTTGTTGGGTGTCGCCGTCCAGGCTCCACCCGGCTACGTCACTGGCTGTGGGACAATAGAGGGTAGCCATATCGACGGCTTCCGCCGCCGATACAAATACTCCGGCACCCATCGAGATCGACGTCAAAACAACAAGAGCACATAAGCGGTTGAAGGACGCGATCAAGCCATCACCTTTTTGATGGTCAATTTCGAGAGGTCCATCTCGCCAAGACCTAACTCCCGGGCCTTGCCGATCATGAAAATATCCTGCGGTTTTAGTCCTAAAAGCCCGCAACAATAGGAGTCAATCGCGACCCGGTCAGTGCCGGCGACGATTTCCTGCGGCTGCGCCAGTTTTCCTGGACCAAAGGGGCCGTTGGTGGTGATGAATTGCGTGGAATCCACGATGCAGAGATCGGGCTCCAGTATTGTGTTCAGGTCGGCGATGCATTGGTCGAGGAATGCAATACTATCTGGGTTGGTGGACCAGTCTTTTTTATGGAATGTTCGGTTCGATTGAGGGGAATTTAATCCCATCATATTCTTCAGAGTGGCGGTGAATTTGTTGCCGGCGTGATCCTTGGAGATGGGGATAGTGATGAACACGTCGTTTTTATAAAATTCCCTCATGATTTTGGCCTCTTTGAGCGCTTTCCCTTTGGGGACAGGTACGGTATTGAAGAGGGACTCGTCTTTCATATCCGCAACAACGAGATTGGCGCCCTCTTTGGAGACTGCTTCCGCCAGCCCGGTGTCCGCCCATATCTTCTCCGGCAACCAGGTCAGACAATTGACCTCCGCAGCTCCGGCCTGTTTGCACATACGGATTACCGCCCGGACTATCTCAGGGTTGGTAAAAACGCCGGGATTGTTTCTCTGGGAATTTGGCAATATCGCGACCTTCGCATTTTTTGCCACGAATCGTTTCATCCCGCCCAACATCTCCACGGCCTTGATTGTATTGTTAAAATAGTCCGCCCCTTTCACCACTGAAATATCCGGCGCTTCTCCTGCGAACAAACGCCCAAACGACCGCGTGTAAAAGAGATCGAAAAGAGAACCGCCAAAAACCGACAAAGCTCCCAAAACACTCCCCTTTTTAATGAATGATCTTCTGGAAATTTTTTTTGTCATCTTATTCCTCCCACGATATTGTAACCCATTCCCCGCTAAAAGAAAAGTTCCCGGGCATGACCACATCCAGAAAAACGCGTCCGGGGCTCCCTGCCACCGCTAACAAGCCGAATTTTCAAGGAGGAGCTCCGCCATAGATCGATATTCAGTGGGGGACTTTCTTAAATTACATTGACCAGGATGTGATGCTGAGAGAAACGATCACATTTTAAAGGGAGGGCTATTGTTTCCAGATTGGTGAATTCCTTAAAAGGTAATTCCGCGACGACATTTCCATCCATCATTACCTGGACTACCCGGGAATTATGTAACAATGGCAGGGCTTGCGGGGAAAGCTTCAATTCCAGATTTTGCTCGTCAAGAATAAAAACTTTAAACTGCGCCGCTGGCGATGAAATTTCCAGGAAACGGCTACCGGAAATGTCTTCAAATCGCTTGTTGAACCGCTCGAGCGCTTGCCCTTCCAGGCCGATGACCCGGTGCACCAGAAACATTCTCCAACCTACGTCCAACCGTCCGGGATCCAATTCTTCGACGCGGCCGAGAACAGGAATGGCACTCGACAGCAAATGGGAAGCAATGTAGGAGTCTGCCAACAACATCATCAACTGGCTGCAAGCCCGGCCGGACTCTTGCGAACCTAAACACTCTTTTTCCGATAAGGCTTCACAATCACGGATCACCTGGGAATAGTTCCCGGAGGCAAAAGCGATTTGTTGCCGGATAATAAACACCCACACGAACTGTTTATCGAAGAATTCATACCGGCGCAGGAATTCATCCAACGCTCGCAGATCTTCGTCTGAATGAAAATCATCGCGGTAATCCGACAAAGCCTGTTCAATGTCGGCCACCTGTGATGGGGAATCCTGCCAATTCGCGATCTGTAGCATCTTACCGAGAATATTGA
>JAHELQ010000689.1 GCA_024644125.1 Candidatus Aminicenantota bacterium
TTTTTATTGTGGTGACTCGATCTTTTTTTTGTTCTTCCCGGCCACAACCGCCGGCAATAAAAGCCAAGGTTGCAACAATGGTTAACAAAATTCTTGCTACTGGTTTTTTTCCCATTTTATGTCTCCCTGTCTATTCGTCCAACATATAGCCGATGTATTGGTTTGTTTCGTCCTCGTTTTCCAGATATGCGAAGGCCTTCTCATTTTTTTGCAAAATGGAGATGTAGAGTTTCAGGGCCAATACCGCGCCTCGTTTCTGATTGGCGCAATATTTCCGCCGTTTTTTCAACTTGAACGTTTTGTTTTCCCTGATACTCAAGAAGCATTCGCTGCACAGTCTGAAGGCCCAGCATTTTTGGCAATCGGAGATCATCACGCTGGAATACTCATCGATGTAGCCGGCAATTTTCTCCACGTCGATTCCTGAATCGACACGTCCAATGTTCATATCTTGATAATCATAGAGCTTTTCGCAAGGATAATAGGCCCCGTCGGCAGATACGAACAAGCTTCTCATTCCCGGGATACAAATTCCATTGGGCCAGTAAAAGGTATATTCCGACAATCTTTTATGAGAGCGAAAATGTATCTGTTTGATTCTCCGGTCAAGGAGGCATCTGGCGGCGTGTATCTCCTGGAGCTCCCCTTTTTGGGTATGCCGGTCCCGATACAATTCCCTCATATTGTTCATATATTGCTTCAAAAATTCGTAATAACCGCAATCTTCGATGTATGAGTTTTCTTCCGGATTCACCAGTCCGATGTTGAGTTTGGTCTCGTCTTTTAGAAATGAAAAATTTTTGGAGGAAAAATAGTCGATTAAACTCAGGTTGTTTTCATGGGGAGTCAGGACAGCGTTGAAACGAAGCCGTTCGGCGTAAAATTCCGGGAATTCGTTTTTGATGAGCTCGATTGCCTGCGAAACCGTCTGGTGTGTTCCGCTCTGGTTTACAAAGAGTCTATTGCGGTCGTGAATCCGCTCCGGGCCATCCAGGCTGATGGTGAGCTTGGCGTTGTGTTTTGAAAGAAAATCGATGATTTCCCTGTTAATGACTGTCCCGTTGGAGGTGATGGAAAAATGGAGATCCGGGTCTTTTCCGCTGATATACTCGATCGCTTTTTTGATAAAATCGAATCTCAAGAACGGTTCGCCGCCATAGAATGTCACATACCGGGCTGCGGATTTGTCGCTGTTTGAAAGGAAATAATCGATGGCTTTTTCAGCGGTTTCCCAACTTATTTCATTATCCTTGTTGTGGTTCCGTCGTTCTTTGTATGTGCCGGAGTAGATACAATACCGGCAGCGAAGATTGCACGCCTCCGTGACATTGAAGATGAGCTGCGTCATATTCCCGAGTATTTTATCTTTGACTTTTTCGAGCGTCTCTTTTTTGGCGGACAGTGACATGGACGGGATTTTGAAATCGGAAAGTACATTCTGCTCTTTGAGGTTTTTTATTCCCTCCAGCGCCTCCTCGATATCATTTGGGGGAAGCTCGTGTTTGTATTTGTTCAATACTGCCGCATCGTCAAGCTTGAAAGTATCGTCAATGATTTCAAGAACAACTGGGTGTACTTTCAAAATACTATTGGTATGGGTTTCGTAAATGTATGCCTGGTGGTTTTCATAGAACCCAATTCCATTGAAGTTTTTATATTCTATATAAATTTTCTCCATCGGCAATTATTCCTTTTTTTGATTTAGTGTTTTGGGTATCGGAAGAAAAGTCACACATCGCATGGAAAATGATCAAGTGTGACTTTTCTATAAATTAAGTGTTGTTATTAACCGCCGGCTTCGTGCTCGGCAGTCACGTCTCCAGCGCCCTCAACATTGGGGCGGCACATGCAACATGAGCATCCCTGAGGATCTGATCCCCCGTGAAATTCATTCATCTCTTTCTGATTCAAGTGGTTAATTCCCTCAAATACAACTTCAATCATAGGTTTCTCCTTTCTGAATTTTATATAGTTAATTTATTATACTAAAGAGAATAATCACAAGTCAATAGCTGTTATTAGTCGCACCTCGCTCGGAGCAAGTTTTTTTCGACTGGTCTCCGGTTTTAATGACTTGCTTCTCAAAATAACTCACTTGTCTTTTGCTTTCTCAAGAATTTATTATTTCTCTAGCTTCCGCTTCGCCAATGCCAGATTCTCGCTGGCCATCCGTGTTTTGGGATGATCCGGCCCATAAATTTCAAGAAAAATCCCATACGCTTTTTCGTAGAATTCGATCACTTTTTTGACCTCTCCCATGGATTCGTAGGCGGCTCCCAGGTTGTTGAGGCGGGTCGCCACTTTTTGATGCTGCTCTCCAAAGATATTCCTGTCGATGTCGAGAGCTTGTTTATATAATTCGATAGCCTTTTTGACCTGTCCCAGGGATTGATAGGCGGATCCCAGGTTGTTGAGGTGGGTTGCCACGTTTGGATGTCGCTCTCCATAAACGTTCCTGTCGATGTCGAGAGCTTGTTTATATAATTCGATAGCCTTTTTGACCTGTCCCAGGGATTGATATGCGGAGCCCAGGTTGTTGAGGCGAATTGCCATCTTTGGATGCCGCTCTCCATAGACGTTTCTGTCGATGTCGAGAGCTTGTTCATATAATTCGATAGCCTTTTCAACCTGTTCCAGGGATTG
>JAHELQ010000004.1:0-832 GCA_024644125.1 Candidatus Aminicenantota bacterium
GGCGGGGCGGCAACCATAACGAGCCGGAGCTTCTAAAATCCGCTGTTCTCTCCGCATTGCGTACTGCCGACGACATGAATCTCTCCTCAGTATCCATGCCGTCGATTTCCACCGGTATCTTCGGCTACCCGCTCGAACCGGCCATCCGCATCATCGTGGACGCTATCGCGGAATTCCTGGAAAAGAGCCGCTCTGTCAACGAGGTCCACCTCTGCGACTTTTCTCCGGACAAGGCGGAAGCCATTAAGCGTATAGTCGAATCACACTGGTAAAAAAACGCGCCTGGTCTATTTTTTCTCGTAAAACTTGCGGTACCATTTAAACAATTTGAAGAAACCGTAGAGTTTTTTCGACAGCCAGACCAAAAAGCGGTAGAAGCCGTTTTTTGGCGGGAACGTATCGTAATCCACCACTTTGGCGATAGCCTTGAGGTTGATGATTCCCCAGGAGATATAGATCTCTTCCAGATAATCGATGCTCTCGACGATTTTGTCATCGATGTTGTCCCACTTGCAGAGATCCTGGAACCTGGTACTTGTATCGCCCACAACCTTGTAATCCGGGTAGACGCCATCGCTCAATTGCCAGGCCGCGTGCTGGATGAATTTGGATTTGACCGGATCCACGCCGGCGCGTTTGAAGGTCTCGATATCCACCGCCACAGCGTTGGGTCCCGCCAAAAACATTTTTAAATCCTGGGGGTGGCAAATTTTGTATCCCTGAAATCCGTCGGATCCGACCCAGGCGTCGATAAACGAGAAGTGGAGCGGGAAGTTGTACAGAGAGCGGGCGGTAACAGTGAATACTTCGGACTTGATGTGGTACTGCGCCA
>JAHELQ010000004.1:842-37784 GCA_024644125.1 Candidatus Aminicenantota bacterium
TGCGCCACTTTGTCTGCCCGCGGCATGCAGCCGTAGACATTCTTTAGGCCCAATGTCATCCAATCGTGCTCATGGGTTTTGCACTTGGCGAAAGTGATTCTAAAATCCGCGTTTTTCCAACTGGCGCCGACTTTGTCTTTCCAGGATTTGATCCGGCCTTTTTTGTCCTTGTATTTGTACAGGTAAGTCAATGATTCCAGTGTGAGATCACAGATCTCGTACCTGCCGTCAGGTTTGTAGCCGATCTTGTCCGCCACGAACGCGACATTGTGATTTTTCAGCATCCGGCCCACGTCGTTTTGGGCTTCGCATACCTTGATATTGGTAAAACCCAGCGCGATGATATGGTCCACTAAATACTCAACCAATACTTTGTCTGTCACCAGCGGTTCGAACGCCGCCGGATGGGTGTACACCATCATGTTGGGTTTGATAATGATGGAATAATCCGCCTTGCTCTTTTTTGACGTCTCAAACGCCCCCATCAGCGACTCGTCGAACCCCGAAAGTTCGATTGCCTGCTTGAACGCCGCGATTTTTTCTACGCCGCGTACGACTGCGACTCTATTCTCCATTTGATTACCTCCGATAAATTCTCGTTTCAAAAAAGTTAGCGCAACCAGATAACGCTGTCGATAAACACATTAAGGACCCAATGCACCAGAATGATCGGCCAGATCGACCGGATCTTCAACGCCACGGCGGCCACAGCCACACCCCAAACCAGGGCTCCGATATATTCCGGTACCGGTTTGGTGACATGCCACATGGTATAGGCCAGCATCTGGATCAATACCGCGTAGAGTCCAAATACCAGCGGTCCCTTCCAGCCTTTTACCCGGTCGATCACCTGGATATCCTTGATGCCGTAAAGGCCGAACAACAGATACCCTCTGAAGATGAATTCGATGATGATGAAGAAGACGAAATAGACCAATTCATAGACTACAAAACCACTCCAGGTGGTAATATTGCTCTTCCCGAACAACGGATATTCCGCCTGCATCGCCGCATCCTGGGAGCCGAAATAAAACAGGGGCAGCGCGATGAGCAGAGTGACGAAGAAAGCGATCACGCTCAATTTTATATTGGTTTTGCCTTTGGGCAAGCCGAGACCGTAATCGGATAATTTTTCCTTGAAGCGAAATTTGATGATCAGGCAGGGGATCACCACCAATAGGATGAATCCGATTATAAAGGACAACAATTGCGCCCGCCAGACTACGCCGGGGAACAAGCGCTCAGCCAAATCGTCTCCAAATATCTTGTAAAAAACCTGGCAATCGCCTTTCATTCCCCACAGGGTTAGTAAAATAAAAGAACTCCACAAAATAATGGCGGTTTTGTCTTTTAACCTGACAACCGTGTTTTTAATAATTTGAAAAATTGTAAACGCGTCGGGATCTGTATAATTCTCGACCTCCACGACTTTTTTTACTTTAGTGCCGCTCATCGCAGTGCACCTCCTCAAAACGCCATTGCGTAATATATCATAAAATTAAACATTCAAACAAAACCAGGATTTTTAACTAATAGTACATTTAAGAAAAAAAATCAATACGGTCATTCGACTTATTTGAAAATAGTCGCGACGAGAGCGGGCTAAAAATTTACACATCTCGAAAATATGATATAATTTCGTTTAGTAAAAATGTAAGGAAGATAAATGGAGAAAATCAGACGCGTTTATGTGTGCAAAAAAAAACGATTCGATATAGAAGCACGGCACCTACTCAAAGACCTGAAAGGGAACCTTGGAATCATTGGCCTGGAGAAGCTGCGAATCCTCCACCGGTATGACATCGAAGGCTTGATAGACCCTGAATTCGAGGCAGCGCTTCCCACCGTATTCTCAGAGCCGCCGCTCGATGATGTCTATCTGGAGGATTTTGAATCAGCTCCTGGCGAACAGATCTTCGGGATAGAGTACCTGCCCGGTCAATATGATCAGAGGGCGGACTCGGCGGCCCAATGCCTCCAGATCATCAGCCAGACCCGCAAACCGGTTGTATCCGCCGCCCGTATCATCGCTGTCACCGGCGCAATTTCAGAGGAGGAGCTCCTCAGGATCAAGACATATCTCATCAATCCTGTGGACTCGCGCGAAGCCAATCTAGAGAAAAAATCAAGCCTGAGGCGGGATATCCCGCAACCGATGCCGGTATCGGTGATTGACGGCTTCACCGGCTTCGACGAGCGGCGTCTGGATGAATTGCGTCAAACTCTGGGACTGGCGATGAACATCCAGGATCTTACATTTTGCCGGAATTATTTCCGTGACCGCGAACGACGGAATCCCACCATCACTGAGATCAAGATGTTGGACACTTATTGGTCCGATCATTGCCGCCATACTACATTTTTAACCACTATCGACCGGGTGGAATTTCAGAAGGGGAAGCTCTGCGAACCGATACAGAAAGCGTACGAACGTTATATGCACGCGCTGAAGCATATCGCGGGAAAAGATGATGCGGATAATTGCCTGATGAGCATCGCCACCATGAGCATGAAAGAACTGCGCCAAAAAGGGAAGCTGGAGGATATGGAAAACTCCAGCGAAATTAACGCTTGCAGCATTGTTAGAGAAATTGAAGTGAACGGTGAGAAAGAAGAGTGGCTCGTTATGTTCAAAAACGAAACCCACAACCACCCGACAGAAATCGAACCCTTCGGCGGCGCAGCCACCTGTCTTGGAGGGGCCATTCGCGACCCATTGTCGGGCCGGGCATATGTTTACCAGTCCATGCGCGTCACCGGCAGCGGCGATCCCCGTCAGAAAGTCGAGGATACCCTCCCCGGCAAACTCCCTCAACGGAAGATTACCACTGAAGCGGCCCATGGTTTTTGTTCATACGGCAACCAGATCGGCCTGGCCACCGGTTTTGTGAATGAGATCTACCACCCGGGCTATATCGCCAAGCGGATGGAGGTGGGAGCCGTGATCGCGGCCGTCCCCCGCAAGCAGATTCTTCGTCAGGAACCTGTCCCCGGCGACGTGATTTTGTTGGTGGGCGGGCGCACCGGCCGGGACGGGATCGGAGGAGCTACCGGTTCTTCCAAAGAGCATACCGAAGAATCGCTAGAAACAGCCGGCGCAGAGGTTCAGAAAGGTAACGCCCCGGAAGAACGCAAACTGCAACGGCTTTTCCGTAAACCGGACGTCACCCGTTTGATAAAAAAGAGCAATGATTTTGGCGCCGGCGGCGTGTCGGTGGCTGTAGGTGAATTAGCCGACGGCCTCGAAGTCAATCTCGATGCGGTTCTTAAAAAATATGACGGATTGGACGGCACTGAATTGGCCCTATCGGAATCGCAGGAGCGAATGGCCGTGGTTCTTGATACAAAAGACGTTGACGCATTCATAAAAATGGCGGAGGAAGAAAATCTAGAAGCCACTCCTATCGCCGTGGTGACCGAAGAGCCCCGCCTCAAAATCTTCTGGCAAGGCCGGATCATCGTTGACATTGCAAGAGATTTCATTGATACCAACGGTATCCGTCAATCGACCATGGTTACAGTCGCAGCTCCAGTTATCGCTGAAAATTATTTTAGCCGCGTCAAACCGGAAATAGCGATAGAACTACCGGACATAAAAGCCGCATGGAAGGCGATGCTCGGATGCCTGGATATTTGCAGTCGGCGAGGCCTTGTCGAGCGTTTCGACAACAGCATCGGGCGAAGCACGGTCTTCTATCCGTTCGGCGGCATATACCGCGCCACTCCGACCGAATCCATGGCGGCAATCATACCTCTGTTGGACGGCCACACCCGCACCGCCAGCGTGATGAGCTATGGCTTCGATCCGGAAATCTCCAGTTGGAGCCCGTTTCACGGAGCGGTTTACGCTGTGGTGGAGTCGGTGAGTAAGATTGTGGCAGCCGGAGGAGACTGTCGCGACATCCGCTGCTCGCTCCAGGAATATTTTGAAAAATTAGGCCGGAACAGCGAAAAATGGGGCAAACCGTTCAGCGCTCTACTTGGAGCCTATGTCGCTCTTTCGGAGTTTGAAATCGCCGCCATCGGCGGTAAAGACAGTATGTCAGGTTCGTTCAAAGATCTCAATGTCCCGCCAACCCTCATTTCGTTCGCCGTAAACTTGCTCGAGGTTACCGACGCCGTGTCGCCGGAATTCAAACAAACCGGCAGCTCAGTCGTCATTGTCCGGGCTCCCCGCGATGAACATTTTATGCCGCGATTCGACATACTAAAACAAAATTACTCCCGGATTCACCAATGGGTAAAACGGCGAAAGATTCTTGCCATGCACACAGTTCGCTCCGGTGGAATCGCCGAAACAATCTCAAAAATGGCATTCGGCAACCGGATCGGCTTTTCCTTTGAAGAGAACTTCGATCTCTCGGAACTTTTTCTACCGGAGTATGGCTCGATTGTAGTTGAGCTGGCTCCCGGCTCATCCCCCCAGGAATTCCTGGACGGTATCACAGGCGACGTTATCGGGCGGACTGTCGCGGAACCGGCGATCGACATAATGGGTACACAAATTTCTCTTCTAGACGCGCAGGCCTCCTGGGAAGCGCCTCTAGAAAATGTGTTCCCAACCAGAACCGCCAATGCCGCCGATAATCCCTACCGTATTTCCTACAACGGGCGAAATAATCATAAACCCGCCGTAACCATCGCAAAGCCGCGGGTGATTGTCACGGCTTTTCCCGGAACCAACAGCGAATACGACACAGCCAGAGCGTTTCGCGATGCCGGAGGCGTCGTCGAGATTCCTGTCTTCCGCAATCTGAATTCCCATGATATCCAGCACTCGGTGTCGCACCTGGAATCTCTCATCCGTCAAAGCCAGATATTGGTCATTCCCGGCGGCTTCAGCGCCGGAGACGAGCCGGAAGGGTCCGGTAAATTTATCGCCACAGTGTTCCGCAATCCCGTTATCAAAGATGCGGTGATGGAGTTGCTCCAGGTCCGGGATGGTTTGATTCTCGGAATCTGCAATGGTTTTCAAGCTCTGGTCAAATTGGGACTGTTGCCCTACGGAGAGATTCGCCCTCAAGATTCCGATAGTCCGACACTAACCTTCAACACCATCGGCAGGCATGTGGCGACAATGGTTCGGACGCGGGTAACGTCTGCTTTGTCACCCTGGTTCTCAAGAGTCAATGTCGGCGACATTCACGCCATTCCGGTCTCCCATGGCGAAGGCCGCTTCATTTGTTCCCCTCGATGGATGGAGCATTTGATTCAAAACGGCCAGATTTCGACGCAATATGTAGACGAGATCGGAACGCCGTCAAATGATATCCTGCACAATCCCAACGGATCGCTGAATGCAGTGGAAGCCATCACCAGCCCCGACGGGCGTGTTCTGGGAAAGATGGGACATACGGAACGCAATGATGTCAATGTCGGCCGCAATATCCCCGGCAACAAAGACCAACAATTATTCAAAGCTGGTATTTCCTACTTTAAGTAAATGGACAAGATTTTCCCACTAGCAGACAGGATTCGCCCGTTCGACATCACAGGATTCGAAGGGCAATCCCATCTTACCGGGCCTGCCAAAATCATTCATTCCTTCTTGAAAAACAAATCGCTGAATTCCCTTATTTTTTGGGGCCCTCCCGGAACGGGCAAAACAAGTCTCTCGCGCATACTCGTCAAAGAATTGGGCTATCCATCAATTGAATTTTCAGCCACGATTTCCAAAATCTCCGAAATCCGCGAAATAATGTCGCGTTCGGTGGACATGAAAAAAATCGAAGGAAAACCATTGGTGGTGTTTGTCGATGAAATCCACCACTTCAACAAACACTCGCAAGACGCGTTCCTTCCGTTTATCGAGCGCGGTGACATCATTTTGATTGGCACCACAACCGAAAATCCTGCTTTTAAAATGAACAGGGCATTGTTGTCCAGGCTAAAAATACTTGAATTTTTCCCATTGGAGCGGGATCATCTAATTGGCATTCTGGAAAAAGCCATCGCTTTCATCGCCGCTGAAGCCGGGATCACCATACCGATTGACGAGGCGGTGACGAACATTTTACTCCATTATAGCGGCGGCGACGCCCGACGGTTGCTCAATCTTGTGGAAACCATCTACAACGTATGGGATAAACATTCCGCACTCGACGAGACACTCATCCAGGATGTTATCCAGAACAAGATTTCCGGTTATGACCGCGCCGGCGACGACCGCTACCAGATCATCTCGGCCTTCCATAAAAGTGTCCGCAACTCCGATCTCGATGCGTCCTTGTTCTGGCTGTACCGGATGCTGGAAGGGGGCGAGGATCCGCTCTATATACTGCGGAGAATGCTGCGAATCTCCGTCGAGGACATCGGCTTCGCCGATCCAGTTGCGATGAGAGTCTGCCTGGATGCAAAAGAGGCGTATGAATCGCTTGGTTCACCGGAAGGCGACTTGTTTTTGACTCAGGCGGCAATTTATCTGGCGTCGGCTCCAAAAAGTAATTCCCTGTATTTGGCTGATAAAAAATTGAAAAAAATCGCGGAAGCGTACAAGCACATATCTGTCCCACTGCACATTATCAATCCGTCTGATTTTGTCGCAGCGGGAAAAGGCGCAGGGAAAAATTACCTGTATGCCCATGATTTCGAGGAGAAAACAACCGCCATGAAAACAAAGCCGGAAGAAGTCGTCGAAGTGGATTTTTATCTTCCAAACCGAATGGGGTTCGAAAAAAAAATCAAGGCCAGGATCGATTATTGGAAAAAAATTAAAAAAGATCTGGAGAAAAAAGGATAGCCTGAAGACGTTTGATCATCCCCCACCCATATAGCCTTTCAGCATTCCCAACAATTCCTTGTAACGGATCGGTTTTGCTATATAACCGTCAAATCCGGCGGCGAGAATCCGCTCTTTATCTCCCTTCATCGCCAGAGCTGTCATTGCGATCACCTGTATATCTTTCGTACCCTCGTCCCCTTTGAGAATCTTGACCGCTTCAAACCCATCGAGTCCCGGTAGTTGGAGATCCATCAATATACAACGGGGAAATATTTTTTTTGCCAATTTGACGCCGATATAGGCATCCGGCGCCTCAATCACATCGCAACCAGCCAGTTTGAGCAAATCAGCGGCAAATTTCATATTCGTCGGATTATCTTCAATAATCATTACTTTCATGATAGTCCCCTTGTTCTATATCGTTGGGGTTTTCCCCATTTACTGCGGCGGTAGCCAATGTATCGCCGGATCTTCTGGAACCAAAGCGGCGGTCATTGCTGGTTCTCCGCTCTACACGGTAAGGGATGCAAACGGTGAAACAACTACCCTTGTCAATTTCACTGGTTACGGAAATCGAACCCCCATGCAACTCTGCCAGACGCTTGACCATAGTGAGGCCCAGGCCGGTTCCTTCGTATTTTCTCGTCGTTGAGGAATCCGCCTGCTGGAATGGTTGGAACAGCTTTTTTAGATCTCCCTTTGAAATCCCGATTCCCGTATCGGTTATCGACAACTCTAGAAGATCTTCCGAAAAGTCTTCGTCATTCTGGTAAAAATCGGCTCCATCCTCCTGCCCAGTGAGGGTCTCCAGAGGCAAGCCGTGAACCCGGTAAGCGCTGATGGTTACGACGCCCCCGTCAGGAGTAAATTTTACGGCATTGGACAATAGATTAAAAATGATTTGTTTAAATTTTCTGGTATCCACATACATATCACCCACATCATTCTCGATATCCAGTTTTAGATGGATACCGTGATTATGGGCCTTTTCTTTGATAATCGAGAGACTGCTCTCCACAAGAATCGGAATATTCACCTTTTCCAGATCAAGATTCATTTTCCCCGCTTCGATTTTCGAGAGGTCCAAAATATCATTGATCAGCGATAATAAATGCTGACCGCTTCTAAAAATATCATTCACGTAATCGGTTTGTTTCGGGCTCAATACACCAATCAAGCCGTCTTTCAACACTTCCGAGAATCCAATAATCGCGTTGAGCGGAGTTCTGAGTTCATGGGACATATTGGCGAGAAAATCCGATTTCGCTTTATTGGCAATTTCTATTTGCTCATTCCGTTGCGTCAACTCCTCCTGGACCTTTTTCTGTGAGGTGATATCGACAATAGACAAAAGAAATAATTTGTTCCCTTCGTGGTACACCTGCCGGGCGCTCATCAGAATGATACGAAAGCCGATTCCGGAAAAATTATTTTGCACTTCAAAATCGTCGAATGTCATATTGCCGGGACTCAACTCATCCAACAATGCCCTCAACTCCGGAATGTCCCATTGCATATCGCCCAATTCATACAAATACCGCCCTTCGGTTTCTATTTTCGCCGCGAGAAAAGTCCGGTAATAAGACATGTTGGCGGAAAGAACTCTCAATTCCGAATCGAGAACCATCAGCGGGTAGCGGACACTATCGACGATGGATTCGGAATACTTCCTCGCATCTTCGATCGCAGCGGCATACAACGTGATTCTGCCGATCACATCCTTGGAAAATTTATTGAATAAAAAGATAATGACAACAAGCAAAAAAGCGAGAATTGAAATAATCGCAGCTACCGAAGGACTGGGAACATCGACAAGCGTGTCGTACATAGTTTTCAAAAGCAACATCAGTAATCCGTAAATAACGAATGTTACGATCGCTTTTAGTTTCCTGACCTCAATCTTGAACTGTCCCAACAACCGTGTATCACCGTCAGAGTTCATGCCCGTTCTCCTTATTTTTACAAAAAACAAAACTTAACCTTTCCATCGTTCAAATACTTCTTCGAAATGTGAGGCTGTCTCGAGAAAAGCTTTAAACACCCTGGGATCGAAGTGATTTGGATTCACGCGCTCATTCCCCTCGCATAGGATTTTCACAGTGGTTTCATGATCATACGATGGCTTGTAGGGTCTCGACATTCTCAACACATCATAATGATCGGCAATCGTAAGGATCCGCGCCTCCACGGGGATCTTTTCACCGCTGATACCATAAGGGTAACCGGAGCCATCCCATTTTTCATGATGCGCCAATGCAATATTTTTGGCCATCTGCAAACGTGGATGATTGCCTAAAATTTTAACTCCGAACAAGGGGTGATTCTTCACAAAATTCCATTCATCCCGGGTCAGGGGGCCGGGTTTTTTAATGATACCCGCGGGAATATAGATCATCCCGACATCGTGCATCTGGGCGGAGAGACGGATATTGTTGACAAAACTTTCCACCAACTTTAGTTTCCTGGAGATAATACTGCAATATAGCCCAACCCGTTTGACATGATTGCCGCTCTCCTCGTCATTGGCCTCCGACGCTCTCACCAATGCTGAAACCAGATAGGCGAACGCGTTCTCCGTCTCTTTTACCTGATCTGCCAACGATTTCAAAAACAAACTTTGCATCACGATACTTTTCAGAACGGCGGCATCATACGAGGTAAGGTCATTCGAATAATTTATGGCGAAAATACTGAACTCAGCGCTCAAATAACAGGTAAAATTTGCGAGTTTGATGGGAATTAACGATTCGACTTTTTTGACAAACGCCTGAAGTCCGATCTTTTCGAGATCGCTCTCATTATAAAAAGCAATGGTTGATTCGCCATAGTCTGGCAACCTCAGCGCTTTTTGTACATCAGCCTCGATTGGAGTCCGGTACAATTCCTCGAACGCCGATTCATATTGGAACCATTTCCAGCTTCTTTCTTCATCCACAAACCCGACAAGAACAATACGGGGCTTATCACTGGATTCGCCCGCCTGGCGAATGACTTGTTTGACGATATTGTCGATGGCGCTAATAAAATCGAAGTGAAGTGGATTGAAAGTTTTAATGGCCTCTTCCCCGGATGAGATCAACTGGTTGAGGTTGGCATATCCCCTGTTCAGCCGGCTATTCAAATCCCTCATTTTCAGCAACATTTTTATCCGCGCGAGAACTTCATTTTTGTCGATCGGCTTCGAAATAAAATCTTCCGCTCCGGCTTCGATACCGCGAGTCCGGTGCTCCTTCGAGGCCAACGCGGTTATCATCACCACAGGGATATTGCGGTACTCTTCCCGTTCCTTGATCCATTGGCACACTTCAAATCCATTCATCCCCGGCATCATCACATCGAGCAATACCAGGTCAATCTCTTTTTCCTGAATAACTCCGAGCGCCTCTTGACCGCCCGGGACAGTCAACACATCATAACCCTGGGAAGTGAGGATGGTATCTAATAATTTTAAATTAACAGGCTCGTCATCTACACAAAGCAACCTTGGCTTACCCGGCATTCGGAATCCTCCTTAAAAAAAGCTCGTAAAACAAGAATCAGGGTTTCCAGGAAATGATTATACCTGGATGTCAGGAATGGGTCAACAGTATTTGATCCAAATTTTACTTCGAACACAATACCTAATTGCAAATGACGTCTCCTTTTTGCCAACCAAAAGTGTTCTTTTATCATTATTACTACACTTGAATGATACACCCATATTATTGAATTCATGACGAAAAGTCAAATATTTTTCTTATTTACGGCTTACCTCAAGCGTACCTTCACACGATGTGGCTCTTAGTGTTTATTGACATTGATAAATAAAAGAATTATACTTTGCCAGAGGTTAACAACCATGGGCGATTCAATAGTGAAAAAAGAGTCTGAATACAAAGATTTTTATCACAAATTGAGAGAAAAAATCGACAATTGGGCGAAAGACGGCCGTTTACAGAAAAAGACGGGAAAGTGGACTGACCCGTTTGTACAGTACTTGTTGGTTTTACCTGATTTGGCTCACTTGATGATCAAACTTTTGGTGGACAGGCAAGTGGCCGGCCAGATTAAAACGTATATACTTGTAGCTATGGCGTATCTGCTGTCTCCAATTGATATCATCCCGGATTTCATTCCGGTAATCGGGTTTGTGGACGATTTAATCGTGCTTGTAACAATCATGAACAAAATCATCAATACTCTGGATGTCCAATTGTTGGAGAAAATCAAATATTATTGGGCGGGAAAGGATGATGTTTTTGTCAAAGTAAAAGAAATTGTCGCAGTTACAAACGAGTACTCTTCGTTGATTCCCAAAAGTATCTACAATTTCATGAATAAGAAATAAACGGCGGGGTTATTTTATTAGGCTATTACCGGCATCGTTGAGGATATCCTCCAGAGTCATGCCGGAAAATTCATTTTTAAGATTCGCCCCCAGGCGCGTCCATACTGACCGTGCGTCACACTCGTCGAATAACGAGCAATGATCGCCGTTCATGCACTGGGAGAGTTTTATCTCCTCCTCAAATGCATCGAAAAGCATCAGCAGGTTAATGTCACCGGGGGCTTTGTTCAATGTGTATCCCCCATAAATTCCCTGGACACTCCGGATAAGTTCTCCTTTTTCCATGGGTCCAGCTAATTTACGTAAATATTTGGGGGATACATTCATTTTTTTTCCGAGTTCTGAAGTGTTTATAACGCTCTGTTCCCTTGCGAGCATCAAGAGCATCCTCAATCCGTAGCGAATTTTGGTGTTAATTTTCATTATTTTTTCCTAATAACGATCTCTTCAGAACTGTGCAACTATCTGAATTTACGTCTAATTATTCTTCGTCACCAACATTTTCCAATTGACGCATATAGGCATCGTGTTCAACCTGTTTCTTTCTCAGTTTGATGAACTTTTCGCCAACTTCGTCGCCCTTGGCCATATATTCTTCTCTTTTCAAAGGTTCGGCTTTAATTTTTTCCAGATACAAAAGCTTCATATATGCCCATGGATCAGCAAATTCCGCATCCAATTTGCCCGCCATCTCCAGATACTGAAAACCTTTGTCGACAATAGCGATTCTTTCAGCAGCGGCCATCATATTGGGTCCGGTCTGGTAACTCTTATTCCAGCAAACAACTCCGCTGGTATAATAGGCCCTGGCAAGCTCTTTTTTCTTTTCATCCGGGAAAGCCATTATCACTTCTTCCATTTTGTCGGCTTTCTCTTTGAGAATGGCATTCTTTTCCTCAATCTGAGCATTCAACTCTTCCAGGTTGCCCAATTCTTCCAACTGTTTGGTTTTCTCTTCAAGAATTCTTTCTTTTTCCGCTTTATCGACCCGGGTGTTTTTCTTCACGGTTTCCATGAACTTCTGGATCTTATCGATATTTTCGACAACCTGAACCAGCTTGTCAACTTCACTCTGAACTTTTTCGATTTCGGGATCCACCATGGTATTGATACGTTTCTGGTGAAACTTGATCGATTCGTCGAATTTCCTTCTATTTCCAAGGAAGTTGGCATAATAGAAATAACCGGACGGGTCTTCGGGATTTAACTGAATCCGTTTCTCATACATGGATTCCGCTTCCGCCAATTTCCCGAATTTCGAATAAAAATCCGCCAAAATATAATAAGTATCGGCTTTTTCAGGAGCTTTTTCAAGAATCTGCAAATAATACTTTTCCGATTCTTCAAAATTTTCCATCTTATCGTAAATATCGCCGAGTGCAAGAGTTACCTTTACCTGATTTTCTTCAGGCTCGACCTCTTTGGCTTTCAAGAGATATTTCAGCGCGTCGTCGCCATATTCTTTATTTCTGTCACCTTCTTTACCGGGTTTATACATCAAAGCGTTTGCGGTACCCAGGTAAAAATATACAAACTCCAACTTGGGATTATACTGTAGAGCTATTTCATACTCTTCTATAGCTTTTTTAAATTTTTCTTTCGTATAATTGTCATTGGCTTTCTGCAAGTGATGATTTGCCCTAAGGTTATCAATTTTTAACTTTTCACAGCCAGTAAAACTAATCAAAAAGACTAGAAACAGCACACAAATTAAAGCCGTAGTCGAAATTTTTTTCATAAGAGCCTCCTACAAGTCTTCTTTATAATTTAATATTACCAAAAAGTCAAGATAATTTGAGACAAAAACTGCAATTCAATCATCTCACTTTATCCTGTAAAACCACATCAGGAAAAGCCATAGATCCTGGATGTAAGGGATTAACTTGTTGTTCAAGTATATCTTCGTGGTTTCATGTTCCTTCACCAACTCGAAGATTTCGTACAGTTCTTCAACATTTTCGGGATAAAAGCTCACATAGATTTTATGAAAATCGCCAGCACCCTCCTCAAGAAAGTATTTATTTTGTGTTGCCAACCCAACCGCTTTTTCATAATTTTTCGAAAAATGTTTTTGAAATCGAATAGTAATTTTAAAGTCGCGGTTGGAATTTTTGGGATTTAGGATATTGTGTAGTTTTTCCTCTTGAATTTTCTTTCTAGCATCCATTTGTCAATTATAATACAAAAAACAGGTAAAAAACAAGGGGGGTCGCCAATAAAATGATCCCCCCGCAAGTGTCCAGGGCATGTTCGTATGAATGAATGTTCAAAGAAATGTCACAGGTACTATTGATGTATCGATGAGCTTTTCGCCCTTGTTCTCGAAATTTACCAGAAATTTTTCGTGATCTATTTTTTTTCGAATCCGGCCTTTCCCGAAAAAGGGATGCTCGATAAACACGCCGTCATCCGGCAACACCTCTTCCCGGGGAATTTCGGGCCGAGGCGACATTTCATCGATGAATTCCTCTAATGAATACAGATTTCTAAACAAGGAATAATCGACATCTCTCAAAAAGGGCGACGGCTTGTGAAAACCCACCGACATGATCAATTGTTTTATCGGCCTTGTCACCGCCACATACATGAGACGTCTCTCCTCCTCAAGCTCGGCGGGTTCTTTACGCATAAAAAAGGGCATATACGTGGCGTTCGTCCCGGCGGTTACCACTGTGTTGAATTCCAGTCCCTTGGCATTGTGCATGGTGAGCAAAAACACATGAACATTAGAATTATCACCCTTTTCAACCGCCTCCGAATCCGTGCTTATCCGGTCCAACAAATCGCTGAATTTTTTATCGCGGTTGTCCTGCTCCCAGCTTTTTACGAAATTGATCAATTCCTCTATATTCAGCAACCTGTCCTGCTCGCCCCTCTCTTCGAGGTTGGGACGGTACCCAGAATGGTTTAGTAAAATGGTAAGAATTTCCGAAAGGCTGTACTCGTCGAATTTATTATGAAGCTCCATTATTTTCGGAAATGAATCTTTTGTTTTGTACCTATCGGAAAAATGGGTCCGTAATGTTAAAAACAGCGACGCGCCGTCCTCTTCCGCTTTCGCCGAGATTGTTTCCAGCGTTTTGGCTCCGATCCCCAGCGGCAACATATCGACAACCCTGTTGAAAGAGAGGTCATCGTCTGGGTTGTAAGCCAATTTCAGCATAGCCATACTGTCTTTTATCTCTTTCCGTTCAAAAAAGGGTTGCCCTTTCAAAATCTTGAACCGGATGTTGCGGCGAGTGAATTCCGTCTCAAAGGCGAGGGATTGGGAATTGATCCGGTACAATACCGCCACAGGAAGCATATCCGGTTCTTCCATAATGAGATGATAAATCAACTGAGCGACTTTTTCCGCTTCATCCTCCTTGGAGCTGGTATGAAACAAAAACACAGGATTGCCGCCCTTGTTTTCCGTCCACATTGATTTCCCTTTCCTGAGCTTATTCCTGGTAATCAGTCGGTTCGCAAATTCAAGAATCGGCTGGGTCGATCTATAATTTTGCTCAAGTTTTATAGTGCGTACATCACGGAAATCATTTTCGTAATTGAACAGAAAACGGATGCTGGCGCCGCGCCAGGAATAGATCGCCTGGTCGTCGTCTCCCACGACAGTGATTTGTTGATGCTTGCGAGCCAATAATTTTATCAGCTCATATTGATTTGGATTGGTGTCCTGAAATTCGTCCACAACAATATAATCGAACCGGTTCCTGTACTTTTCCAGTATTTCCTCATTGTGAAGCATGAGCTTCACCGGTAGGGAGATCAAGTCCTCGTAATCCCACCGTTTTATTTTATGCTGCTTGTCAAAGTAGAGGGAAAATATCTCCACCTCTTCCTGACTAAAACCAACTTCCAGCAGCGCGTCCCGGTTGTTGGGGTAATTGAGGTTCATTTTGGCGAGATTGATCTTCCGCCTTACATCATCGCGCATATCATTGGTGTAAAAACTATATTTGTCTTTGATGATACGGTCGAGAAACCGGCGTTGTTCACCATCGTCCATCACCTGCCAATCGGAATCAAAACCTCCGGCCGCGGCGCTTTCCCTCAATATACGCAAACCAAGCGAATGAAAGGTCGAGATGGGAAACTGCCTCGGCTCGAGTCCCGTCAGGTCCGCCACCCGCTGTTTCATTTCATTGGCTGCTTTGTTGGTAAATGTCACACCCAAAATTCTATAGGGAGACATCTCTTTTTCTTGAATCAAATAGGCGATTTTATGCGTGATCACCCTGGTTTTCCCTGAACCGGCTCCCGCTACAATCAGCAAAGGGGAATCAAAATACAACACCGCTTCTTTTTGAATTGGGTTTAGACCTTCTAGTAACTTATTTGGCATTTTTTCCTCGAATCAACGGTACAAATTGCACTGGAATTAAATTCGTCCGCTTCAAATTTCCATTTTTATCTTTTTCAATTAAAATCAATTCTTGCACGGTTTGCGAATAACTGACCGGGATAACCATACGTCCGCCCACCGCCAATTGATCGATGAGCGGCTGGGGGATATGGTCCGGAGCGCACGTCACAATAATCGCGTCATAGGGTGCGTGTTCTTCCCACCCCAAATATCCGTCCCCGGCCTTGAAACCTATGTTTTTATAGTTCATAGCCAGCAACCGTTGTCGGGCGGTTTTAGATAGGTTTTCCATAATTTCGATGGTATAGACGTTTTTAACCAATTCAGCCAAAATCGCCGCCTGGTATCCGGAACCGGTCCCAATTTCCAATACTTTTTTGTTTTCTCCCGGTGCGACGACATACGTCATGATGGCTACGATATATGGTTTAGAAATGGTTTGATCTTCTCCAATGGGAAGGTCGCAATCGGCATACGCTTTATAACGGAGGGCGGGATTTACAAACAGATGGCGCTTCACTTTGGAAAATGCGTCCAGGATACGTCGATCCGTAATCCCCCTCTCCATAATTTGCCTGTTCACCATTTCCCGGCGCAACAGAGAGAAGTTGTCGCTCTGTTTTTGAGCCGGGACAGGTAGCATGAGACATAAAATTAAAATCAACCGTATCCGCATGCCACAATTCTAGCAAATAAAATGGAATGTGTAAATTTAGTGGAGTCGTGGATTAAGAAAAAAGGAAGAACGGCGCGAGCCGTTCTTCCAATTATAATCTTATTTATCTTCGTTTATAAAATCTTTCAATTTAATATCGTACGCTGTCAGGGTCCGGGCCAACACTTTGTTGATTTTCGCTACAGTCATGTTATATTCTTTCAAAGAATTCAACAGTCCGGTTTCAGTCTGGGCATAATCCCGTTGATAATTCAATACATCATAGTTGGTTGACAGGCCTACGGAAAGTTTTTTCTCTTCGGCTTTCAGTTTCTGTTCCTGGAGTGTCAAGGCGATTTGGTTGGATTCCACAAGTTTGGAATTGGCTTCCAATTCTTTGATAACCTCTCTGACCTCTGAATAAACCAGGTTCTCAGTATTTTTCAAACCCAATAGCGCCCGCTTCAAATTTAATTTTGCCTGGGCCATTTGCGCTTTTTCCTGGGCGAAACTCAACGGCACGGTTAGTCGCAACGAAACCGAATAGTTCTTGTACAGGCTGGAAAAAGTATCCTCGATCGTATCCCATATATCACGCTGGATCATTCCGATGGGCTTACCTCCAAACAGCGGGTTGCCGTCGTAGATGATCTGGTCGCCGCCGGCGCCGGTGGTATAATATGAGGCAACCAATTGCAGGTCTGGCAACATCTGGTTCCGAGCGTATTTGACATTTATGTTGTGATTTTTTAATTCCAGACGCGCCTGTTCGATATCCGGTCGGCTATTGAGAGCTTCCTCCAAAAAGGCATTCAGATCGAAATTTACCGGTTTTACTTCAGGCATGTCCACCGGGACGACAATTTCTTCCCTCTGGGTCATGTTGAGGATACGCTTCAGATTTTCTTCTGCAGTCTGAATGGCCTTTTCCGCCTGAATCACCTGGCTTTCGTTCGTAGCCACTTCGGCTTTCGCTTCGAGAATATCAATCGGCGCGGCGGATCCGACTCTTACCTTGATTTCGTTCTGCCTCAACAAATCCCGCGAGCGTTGTAGGGATTTTTTTCTGGATTCCAGGTCCTGGTAATAATAAACTAGATTCCAATATGCATCCTCTACATTGTAGACCAGATCTATGATGGACTGCCGCAACTGGTGACGCGCTTTTTTATAATCATTGGTGGCGACGATGATGTCTCTTTTCGTGGCGAGGGTACCGAAATTTTTCAACAATGGCTGGGTCAATGAGGCGGTCAATACAGACTGGAGGTAGGGGTTGATGGTATTATAAATACTATTGCTCTCCGACCGGCCATTATTCAGGGAGATCCTCAAATCTCCTCCAATCGCGAGGCGTTGCGAGAGAGCGACGTTCAAACCGAGTCTTTTTCTGGTGATAATATCGGCTCCCTGTAACGCGTCGCTGGAAGGAGTGTTAGATTCGGAAGTCGTCATCTCAACCTCAAATTTCGGGATAAAGATCGCCCCCCGGATCAGTTTGTTCTGCATTGCCAGATCAGGATTGGTCATTTGCACCTGGAGTTCCAGGTTTTCCTTCAATGCCTGGGCAATGGAATCTTTCAATGTCAATTCAAGCTTTTTTTCTTCCGCCTGAAGCGGTGCAGCGAATATCAAAGCAGCTATTAAGATTGTTCCAATCAATTGTTTCATCAGTTTCCTCCACTACACTGAATATGGTAAATACGAACGCGCGGCCAAAAGGTTCCCGAGCATCCGCTTTCCAATACTAAAAACTTCATTTTACCTGAATATGCGGCAAAAGGAAATATATTTGACTGCGGGAGATATTTTTCCTTGCAGATTCCTTCGACCAACAATACAAGAGCAATATCCATGCCAGTCAATTTTTTCATATATGTGTAAGAACACTGCACGCTAGTTTTTCTTGCAAAAAAAATAATTTCCGCTAATGGGGCATCGTTTGTCCGAATTCGAACACTCCGGGTCGAAAACCTTGACTTTTATTTGCTTTCATTTTATCGTAGCCCATACGGAGGTTAGAATGAAAAAAATTGTAGTTTTAATATTGATGATGGCATTTTTATTGGCCGGCTGCAAAACCGAGAAATATAAAGAGCCGGGCATTTATGCGGAGATTGATACCGGCAAAGGCCTGATCGTCGCATCTATGGAATTTGAGAAGGCGCCGATGACAGTGGCTAATTTTGTGGGACTGGCTGAAGGAACCATTAAAAACTCAGCCAAAGAGCCTGGCGTTCCTTATTTCAACGGATTGAAATTTCACCGGGTCGTTCCTGGTTTTGTCATTCAAGGCGGCGATCCCCAGGGTAACGGTTCGGGCGGTCCCGGATACAAATTTCCAAATGAAATCCATCCGGATCTCAAACATAACGCCGCGGGAGTCTTGTCCATGGCAAACGCCGGACCCAACACCAACGGCAGCCAGTTTTTCATCACCTTGAACGCAGCCCCGCGTCTGGATGGCGGATACTCAGTGTTTGGAAAGGTCGTGAAGGGCCTCGATGTGGTCAAAGCCATTCAGAAGGACGATATTATAAAGACAATCAAGATCTTCAGGGTCGGCGCAGTGGCCAAAAACTTCAAAACCGACGACGCGTCATTCAAAGACATTGTAAAGAGAGCGGAAGCGGCGATCGAAAAGAAATTGGCGGATACACTGGCGGAAAAATACCCTGATGTGATAAAACTGGAAAACGGCCTCCGTTACAAAATACTGACACCGGGAAAAGGATTGAAACCGGAAAAGGGCACGCCGGTCAAAGTGCACTACACTCTGACTTTGCTGGACGGAAAAAAGATCGACAGTTCGTTGGACCGAGGCGAGCCGTTGCCTTTCGAGGTAGGTATGGGGCAGATGATTCCCGGATTCGACCTGGCGGTGCAGGATATGGCCAAAGGGGAAAAACGATTGGTGATCATTCCGCCGGATCTGGGGTATGGGGAGCAAAGGAAGGGTCCGATCCCAGAAAACTCCATCCTGATCTTCGAAGTGGAATTAGTGGAATTCTAAAATGTAATCATGCTGGCCGTGACCGCACTCACGTTCACGGCTGAGCGTGCAAATCGTAAACCCCGTCCGGGGTGATGATTTTATCGCGATAATTCACGTCATTCAGTGACATATTCCCGGTAACAATACAATTGGAAAGCGACGAACGTCCGCCGACCGTAGTATTCTCCCAGATTACCGAGTTGACCAGGGAACACCCCTTGCCGGTCTTCACATTGAGGGAAAAAGAATTGTCTCGCTCCGATCCGATGTGCTTCCGGTACGCGGCGTCGGCTTGAAGATAGAGATATGGGGTGCCGAGATCCCACCAGGGACCGGTCGTTTCGATTACCGAAATATCGAACGATCCGCCTGCCAGGGTATCAAAGAAGCTGACGTGGGCGATCGCTTCCAGCACGCGCTTCGTGAATAGCGCGACGCCGGTGTACATCCAGTTGAATCCATCATGCAGCACAAATTCTTCAGAAAGCGACATATCCTTCTTGCGCCCTAAAAAACGGGCGCCGGACAGTACCAATGGCGCATATTGTTTCTCCGATGTTTTTTTCACCAGCAACACCCCATCACATTTTTTTGTCCGCAAGAGAGACACCATTTCGTGAAGAGGAATCTCCGTAAAAATATCTCCATTCACCACCAGCAACATTTCTTTTATATGAGGCGCGGCTTCTTTCAAAATGTTGCTTCCCGAGAGCGATTCCTCATAAAAAAAATGAAGCCCTTCTCGGTGCGACAAGGCCTTCCGGATATGTTCGCCATGATGGTGAAGATTGACAAATCCACGCCTCGATCCGAGTGCTCGCAATTGATCCGACATAATCTCGATCAACGGTCGCCCCGCCATGGGAAACAGCGGTTTCGGTTTGTAATCGCTCAACGGCCGGGCTCTGGTACCCAAACCTCCGGCCAATAAAAAGAACGGAATTTCAGCCGGGATCATCGTTCAAAGACCATATCCCCGCTATACCCCATCTCAACGAACAAGCGTCGGTAATTACGAGTTATATAATCCTTTTTAGTATATCCAAACGCCTGCGCCATTACGTCGATCTCATTCTCCGGCGCTTCGATCTCCATGAAATTCCCGATTGGTGTTTCGTCCAGAAACACGGTCACCGGTCCTCGCCGCCACGTTTCTCGGTACTTTTCGTAAATCCAGACCATCCGGTATTCCAGTCCCAGGAGAATCGTCTTCATCCGCTCGAAGTGCCCGATACCCGATTCGATCTCTTCGCGAATTTTGTATTCGTCATCGGTATCGTTTTCTTTTACCGGGCGTTTGAAGGTGATGATGTTTTTGTTGCCGAACCGCCGCAACCTCAACAGTTGGTTGCGGGAAGCGAGCGAATGATCGGGAGTGTCAAACAAAATATTGCGCTCAAACTGGCGGGGGTCCAAAAGAACGAACCCTGCATCCGGCAAGAAACGCCTTGCGAGAGGCAAATCGGTCAATTTCAATTTGATCTCAATTTCCAGATGATGCAAAGATTCTTGTCCCATCAGTAATCGCGGTACCTGATAAATCCAAGCAAGTGAAGCAACGACTCTTTGTACAGAGAATCCGGGAATTGCCGTATGAACGCCTGGCAGGAGTTGTAATAGTCATCTATAAAATCCAGACACTTCCGTTTGATGCCGTACTCTTCCATCAAGGCCAAAAACAGTTCCTGGTCTTTTTCACCGAAGTCCTCCGGAATGTCAACATTACGGGATTTCAGCAATAGAATCAACGGTAGGGTAATCTTCCCCTCTTTCAGATCGCGGAACCGGTCTTTACCGGAATTCTCCGAAAAAATATCGAGAATGTCGTCGATGACCTGGAAAATAGTGCCAAAATCCATACCAAAGTTATAAAATTCCTCGGCCCGCTGCGGCGAATCGCCGTTCAAAAGGGAGGCGATCTTGCACACGCCGGCAAAAAGCGACGAGGTCTTCTTCTGGATGATATCGATATAAGTAGCGGTTTTGACCTTTGTATTGAAGTGGTTTTCGATCTCCAGTAACTGGCCTTCGATCATCAAAAGCGCCGCTTCCAGCATGATGTCCAGGACTTTTTCCCGCCTCAATTTATGAATGGAGAATAACGAATTGATGAATAGATAATCTCCCCATAGAACGGAGATATGGTTCCCGAAACTGAAATTCAGAGTTCTCGCTCCCCGCCGCAATTGAGAGTTATCCACCACATCGTCATGGATAAGGCTCGACAGATGAAACATCTCGACAGAAGCGGCGATCGGCGGCAATTCATCCACGAGGCCATCATTCATCCCTGCCAGCAAAAACAAAACAGTCGAACGAATTCGTTTCCCTTTTTTTAAAGGAGTTTTATCCGACACCGTTTTTATCAAGTTTATTTTGCTCCTGAAGTCTTTCAACAGTAAATTATCCGTTTTCTCCAGGAGATCCTTCACAGGTTTTTGGATCTCTTTTAGATTCATTAGGGCAATTGTATCATCATTAACATTATTTTGCAACGGAATCCGGACTCTTGCAGCGTCCAATGTGATAAAATTACACGATGATCGAATTATATAAAATCGAGCTGAATACAGTTGGGAAAAATGACATCGTTGATATTACCGGGGATGTGAAAGCCATCATCCGCCGATCGCAGATCACCGACGGAAGCGCTTTGATATTTGTCCCTGGAGCCACGGGCGCGCTCTCCACAGTCGAATACGAACCGGGCCTGCTTCGCGATCTCCCGCGACTCATGGAAAAGCTCATTCCCGAAAAAGAGCACTACCATCACAACGAAACCTGGCACGACGGCAACGGCCATTCCCATCTCCGGGCGACATTGATGGGGCCTTCGCTGACCGTCCCTTTTTCCGGCAAAGAGATGATCCTCGGTACCTGGCAGCAGATCATCTTCCTGGAATTCGACAACAAACCGCACCACCGGGAGCTGGTGGTTCAATTAATGGGTGAGAGACTGGATTAACCGGGTTTCCTCTTTCATCAGATTGGCGGCGAGGCAGGAATGAACCGGCAATACGGCCAAAAGATCGCCGCGGCGGAGATTGTCCAGCACCCCGGGCGGCGCCTTGACAATACCGTGCTCCTGGCTTAGAGAACTGACATAGGTATCCGGCAGCGGCATCTCCCAACCGGCCTCCGTCAACGTGCACACATAGCCGAATATTTTTTGCCCCTGCGTCCCGACGCAATGTTCCTTTGACAGATGAACCGCTCCGCCGTAGAGGACGAACTCCCCACGCCGGGGATAAATTCCCACCACCGGACAGGCCAACGCGACCGCAATCTCCTCCAACCGGCACGAACCGATGAAATATTGCATTAAGTCATAATACACAAAATTACCGCAACGGATTTCATCGACACCCGAAAAATCCTCGACTATGCTGCATGTGGGGGTATCACCCACAGATATCTCGACCTTCGCTATCCCCTGCTCCCGCAACGCCAGTTCAATCGCCGCCATCCTGTCCGCCGTATCCCTGAAGACCGCTTCGAGCTCATCCTTTCCCCGCGCATTGTACGAATGGCCCGCGTGGGTCAACAAGCCCCGGAGACGGAGCTTCGTCGATGAAACAATCGCCCGCGCCACAGCCGCGATCTCCCGCTTCTCGCTGTCCGGGATTCCACTCCGGTGATAACCGGTATCCACTTCGATCCATATATCGACGCCCCCTTCCAATCGCTCATCCAGGAAGCGGACCGACTCCTCCGCTTCCACCAGGAGATGGAGCTTCGCCTTCTTCGCCAACCGGTTGATGGCGTCTATTTCCAAACGGTTCACAGGAAAAGCGACGGTAATATCCTCCCAACCTTCTTCCGCAAAATAGGAGGCCATACTCACCGACGAAACAGTGATGCCGGAAATCCCAAATTCCCGGAACATATCTCCCACTTCGGCAGATTGGTGGGTTTTGAAGTGAGGCTTCAACCGCACATGTTGCCTCACACATTTTTCTGCGATTTTTTTAATGTTGTTGCTAACGATCTCCTGGTCAACCAGGAGCGTCGGTTTCGTAATTTCTTTCGTCATGCGCTTCATGGCTGCCAATATATCACGCTCCCGCCCCAGAGTCAAAGCCCCCGAGAGATCCTTCGCAAAGGGAAGAGGTTGCATTTTTGGCCCGACTTCACTATAATTAGCGTGGAGAGCAAAGTTGGATACTCAAGAAGAAAATCAGCAGCGAAACAATGATGTCGCCAGGATAGCGGCATATATCCCCGGCTTCAAGGGATACAGCGACTCTGAGCAACGTAACGATTCAGACATGCGAGTACGGTCCGCCGTCGCCCGGAAATTGGATTTATTCAAAACTGCGCTGGCAGAAATCATTCAAACTGTGGCGGCCGAAAAACGGCTGGACCTTTTATCCGATTACGACGGTCTGGTAACCTCCATCGGAGAATTTCAGATATTACTCAAAGAACCTCCTGGAGACTGCGGAGATTTTTTTCAATTGCAATCCGTCAAAGAAGAAAACACATCGGATATTTACCGGTTGGATTTGCAATTATTGGAGAAAGCGGCTCATTTCCTGGAGCAACTGGAAACACTCAAACAAAGCCCCTTTGAGCGAAGCGACGCCCGGAGTTTGGACTCGAGACTCCGGGAAATGATCACGTGCTTCACCGAACGGGCCATCAGTATGAAAGGTTGCCATCAGATTGAGCAAACCCTTTCCGATTCCTGAATTTTGATGTATAATTATTAAAAAATTTATTTTAACGATTCGCAAGGAGTATGGAACATGGAAGAAAGAAATGTCATAATCATAGGATCAGGACCCGCGGGGCTGACGGCAGCGGTCTACACCGCGAGAGCGAATTTGAAACCCCTGGTGATCGAAGGATACCAGGCGGGCGGACAATTGATGATAACCTCTGAAATCGAAAACTTTCCCGGATTCAAAGAGGGCGTCACCGGTCCCGAATTGATGGCGGATATGAGAGCTCAGGCGGAACGGTTCGGAGCCGAATTCATCACCGCAGACGCAAGTAAAGTGGAATTGGCTGGAGATATAAAAAAAGTCTGGATCGAGGATGATGTGTACGCCTCTAAAACAATTATCATCTCCACCGGAGCCAGCGCCAACTACCTGGGGCTGGATAGCGAATCGCGGCTTAAAGGGCGCGGCGTGAGCGCATGCGCCACATGCGATGGATTCTTCTTTCAGAATAGAACCATCTGCGTCGTCGGCGGCGGCGACAGCGCCATGGAAGAAGCGACATTTTTGACCCGTTTCGCTAAAAAAGTCTACTTGATTCACCGCAGGGACCAGTTCCGGGCGTCCAAAATCATGGAAAAACGAGCGGCGGACAATCCCAAAATAGAATTCATCATGAACACAATAATAGAAGAGGTACTGGGCGAGGACCGGGTGACGGGCGTCAGGTTGAAAAACCGGGAAACAGGAAAGGTAACCGATCTTCCCCTCGAGGGAATGTTCCTGGCCATCGGCCACACGCCAAACACCGATTTGTTCACCGGCCAGTTGGAAACGGACGATACCGGATACATCGTTACCTCCTCGGAAAAAGGACGTCAATCCGCCACCAGCGAAGCAGGGGTATTTGCGTGTGGAGATGTGCAGGATCCTCATTACAGGCAGGCGATTACCGCCGCCGGAAGCGGATGTATGGCTGCATTGGATGCGGAGCACTACATTGAAGCCCTGGAAGGATAATCTTTAATCGTTAGAAGACCGCAATATTCATCATCGCGACGATGAAAAAAAAAACGGCGCTCGTTACGGCGTTTCTGTTGATGGCGATCTACGGAAGCGCCAAATATCATCCGGAGGTGCGCTGGCAGGAAATCACGCACGATAAATTCATCGTGGTCTTCCCCGAAGGTTATAAAGCCGAAGCCGCCGTTACCTTGCGCGAAGCCCAGGCCACCTTCCTGCGCCTCCAGGCGTTCTGGAAATTTCAAGTGCAGAAAAAAATCAGGATCCTGCTTACCAATTCCTACGACTACCCCCAGAGTTTCGCCACTTTTTTCCCATTTAACCAGATAGTGATCTCGCTTGCCCATCCCACACCGGATTCGGAAATGGGGAATTTTCGCGATTGGGTTCCTATGGTGTTGGCACATGAGATGACGTTGATCTTTATCTTCAACGCGGGCCCCAGTTACCTCCAATTCATGAGGAACATCTTCGGCAACCTATCCATTTTTTATCCGATGGCCCGCTTTCCCCGCTGGCTCATGGAAGGACTGGCCATCTATGGAGAGTCCCTTCTTCAAGAGGGAGGGCGATTGAATAACGCCGACTTCGACATCCTGCTCCGGGAGATATTGAGAGACGGCTCCATTCCCAGCTACCTCACCCTCTACGGTATCCCTACCCGTTGGCCGGCTGATCAGGCCCGCGCTCTCTACGGTTCGAAATTCATCCAATACCTATCTCAAAAATATGGCTCCACTTCCATCCCTCAGTTGGTGAAAAACCAGGCGGAGCATCCTATTATCCTGAATGTGCAACGACGATTCGCGGCTATTTTCGGGAAACGGTTGAAAGCGTTGTGGCATGAATTCGCCGCCAGCCGCAAACATCCTCCCGCCTTCCACACGGAAGAATTCACTATTCTCACCCAGGACGGTATGGAAAAAAAATACCCCCTGGCAGTGACGCCGGACAGGATTATATATTACGAGAATAACTTCCAGGAATACCCGGGAATCTTCTTGTTAGACCTGAAAAGCAATACCCGAATCAAATTGATCGACCAAAAAGACGCCACCAGCCTTTTTTTCTCTCCAAAAGACCAACATGTCTATTTTTCCGCCATTGACTCCTATAAATCTTTTTATGAATATTCCGATATTTACCGGTTTTCGCTCAAAACCGGCGAGCTTTTCAGGCTAAGCTCCGGCCAGCGGTTGACTTATCCGGTAAAAGCGGACGGGATGTTAAAATTGTATTGCGTCAAGCGCGTCGAAGGAAAAGATTACCTGACACTCTTCAATCCCGGCAGCAGAGAGGAGAGGATTCTCTCAGAAGGATTCCCGTCCATCGCATATCTCTCCGTCTCACCAAATGGGAGATATATCGCCGCCTCTCTCAAGCTCGAGGGCAGAAGTTGGAGTATCGCCCTATTCGACAACACAGGCAAACTGATAAAAATTCTCACTCCCAGACATATCAAATGTTATTACCCGAGATGGGCTTCGCAACACCAGATCTACTTCATCTCTGAATTAAACGGAAATTACCGCCTGGCTTGTACAAATCCCGGGAACGGGGAGTTGTTCGCGTATGACGACGACCGGTTGCCCCCGGTCAAATTCTTTGAATTGGGCGCGGCCGGCGGCGAAGTACTGGTCTCTTACATTGGCGGCAACGGATACAACCTCGGGCGCTTCGACATCCTGAAATTCCAGCCCCGGAAGTGGGTGCCGTCACGGGAAAATTCGCATCCGCGACTCAGAGTCCCCGAGGTCAATGAGGATTTACCTCTCCGGAAATACAACGTTATCCGCGATCTACTCCCAAAACACATGACCGTCACCTTCCGCAATTCCGGCAATGAAATCCAACCGGGAGTCTACCTATCCGGCACCGACTTATTGACAGAGCACTCGTTTTTCTTCAAAGGTTATCATGGCCCCTCCAGCGGCGATTGGAGTTTCGGCTTCAATTACACCCTCGACACCATGTACCCGACCTGGATCCTGGATTATAGCGATTACATCGATATCTACCAGGGGGAAGACCAACGAAGCGCCAACCACAGGACAACCGAACTGAAGTTGGGTTGCCTCTTTCCGCTGTCGTTGGCTCGCCGCAGCCAGGCGTACCTGTATACCAACATCCATTTTCAACGGACAGAGGACCGCTACTTCGATCCAATCGAGACGGTCCAGAAAAAATACAATGGCTTCAAAGTGGCTTACCTGTACAACTCGTCGCAGAAATACCGCGACTCCATCTCGCATAGCGACGGAATACGGTTGGCGATCTCCTACGCCAGGGATATCCAACTGCTGGGGAGTAAATATACCACCAATACAGCGGCGCTGGAATACAAACAATTCTTCCCTGTCATCCGACCCAATGTACTGGCCTTGCGGTTCACCGCCAGCCAATCGTGGGGGAAAGGAGAGCAGGAGTTTTTTATGGGAGGCACCCGCTCCCAGTCGGGATTCATGGGACTGGAGATCACGGAGCAGGGATTGTTCGGGTTGATGCGCGGTTACTCCGGCGGTTATTTTGCCGGATACGGCGGCTACCTGCTAAATATGGAATTCCGCATGTCCCTTATGAAAATCGAACGCTGCTTCTCCATTTCCCCAAGCTTCGAACGGATTTACTTAACCGTTTTTTCAGATATCGGCAATGTCTGGCGCAATAACGCGGCCATCGATCCGAAAATCTCCATCGGACTGGAATTGAACATCGATGTCTTCCTGGGCGCCCGCTTGCCCTTTTGCGCCGGAATCGCGTATGCCAACCGCTCCGGACTCGCTCCCACCTTCTACATCCGCATCGGCGAATCCTTCTGAGCGGCCGGAGGCGCCGATTGCATTTCCCGGGGATCCGGTATATCCTTGAGATTCTGGACACCCTGTCCAACGGTTACAATTACCTGGCACCCGGAGCATTGGAAACGAAAATGGATGAAAATTTTTACTCCGTTACACCCAACACGAAAAATAGAGGAATCGCTTTTTTTATAAAACCAACTAAACTCTAAACCAACCCCCGCCGCGGCTATATATTTAAAAATAGTGGCGACCTGGACCTAAACCATTTATATAAAAGGTTTTCCCTTGCCAATCATACAACCCGACGCACACGGGAACTATAAATTTTTGATTTCTAAACCGATAGTTTATAACTTTTTTTCTAATTTCCAACAGCTTTTCCTGTAAAAACGCTTGACAATTGATTTTTAATGTGTTATTGGATTTCTTGGGAGTAAGTATGAACAAGAGAGAAATATCTGAGCACATTGCAAAAAAGTTAGAAATCAAAAAATTTGAAGCTTACCAATTCATCGATTTTCTAATCGATGTGATGGCCGACAGTCTGAACGACGGCAAAAAGATTGTCATCTCGAATTTCGGTACCTTTAAAGTGGTGCAGCGAAACGAGAAGCGGGTAATCAATCCCAATGACCAGGAAGCGATGGTTATCCCTTCCAAAAAGATAGTCAAATTCTTGCCGTCCAAAAACCTGAAACAGACTCTGGAGAGTCTCTGAGATGGACATCCAACACCCATTCAAATTGAAATCGCTTTTATGGGCCACCGATTTCTCAAGGGAAAGCCGCGCGTGTTTGCCGTACCTGCAATTTCTCTCAAACAAATTGAGCACAAACAACCACGCCGTCTATGTGCTCCCTAAGTTTTCCGACTGGGTGTATGAAGCGGCCTTCTTTTCACATGAAGACCTTTTTCAGGAGATCCAAACCACCAGGGAAAAATCACTCGCCAAATTCGAGCAAGATAGTAAACGGCGGTCTTTGAATCTGAAACCTGTTTTGTTGGAGGGTATCGCTTCCGAAGAGATCATCGGTTACGCCGACGCCAACGATATCGATATGATTTTGGCGGGCAGAAGAGGTATCTCGGAAATCGAGGAGATTCTCATCGGGTCCACGACATCCCGCCTGATTCGCAACTCGAGCAAACCTGTGCTTGTGATTCCAAAGAACAAGCGAGAGGCCAAAATCGAAACAATCATGGCGCCGGTGGATTTCAACGAGTTATCCCTTCTGGAATTGCAATATTCTATATTCCTGGCCCGGATTCTGGATGCGAAACTCTCCGTCGTCCATATTTCGGAATTTTTCAATTACCGGCTACCGGCGTTGAAACGACATCAATTACTGGAAAAGATCAATCAAAAAATCCAGAAAATCGCGGATGAATCCGGTTACCAAATCGAGAACATCATCTATGACGAAGGCGAACCGGCAAAAAAGATTATCGAAATCTCCAAAAAAAATAAGATTGATCTTGTGGTGATGACCACCCGTCAACGCAAAGGGTTGGAGAAATTCTTTCTCGGCAGTATTACCGAAAAAGTACTGATGTATTCAAACATCCCCACTCTAATTCTACCTCCACCTGATGTATCCTCAGAATGAAACAGACATAAAACGTATAGCCGCTCATCTTATCACCTACAAAAACACGAAGGCGAAGCGCAGGCTCAAGCAGAAGGAAATTGACAGTCATGCCATTTTCGAACTTTCGGAACTAGAGCTCGCTACATTGGGCTTTAGTTCCGAAGAAATCCATGCCGTAAACTCAGGAAACCTGGCGGCGGCTGAAGCGGAAATCGCGGCATGCAAGCAACGCGGCATCCATGTGGTGTTCCGGGAAAGCGACTATTATCCGCCGCTTCTGCGGAAAATATTCAACCCTCCGGATTTCATCTACGCGATCGGCGATCGCGAGATTCTGGGATCCGACAACATCTCGGTCGTCGGATCCCGTAAGGCCACCCGCTATGGACAACACGCATTGAAGACCATTGTGCCGCCATTGTGCAGAGCCGGTTTGGCCATCGTCTCCGGCATGGCCTACGGCATCGACTCCATCTCCCACCGCATCACCGTAGAGCATGGAGGAAAAACCATCGGCGTCAACGCGGGCGGACTACTCCATTTATATCCAACCGGGCACCAATCCCTATTCTCAAAAATCATCGCCAACGGATGTATTATCTCCGAGTTCCCCCTCAACGTCGTTCCCAGGCCATTCCATTTCCCAATTCGCAATCGGATTATCGCCGGCGTGTCCCGGGCGGTTCTGGTGGTGGAGGCGGCGATGCGCAGCGGTTCCTTGATCACCGCCCGCCTGTCGCTGGACCAGGACAGGGATGTGTTCGCCATCCCCGGTCCCATCGATTCCCCCCTCAGCCGTGGCACCAATTATCTGATCCAGCAAGGGGCGAAATTGATCGCGTCGGCGGACGACATTTTAGAAGAGTACAATCTCCCTACAACCAGAGAAGAGGCGAATCTCAGGCGGGATCTCAATCAAAAAGAAATAAAAATACTTGACTTGATTGGGGTAAATGAGGTAAAAGATATAGATTACTTTGTAGAAATGACCGATCTTACAGTATCCGAGATTATTTCGATATTGATGGGATTGATTTTAAAAAACCTCCTGATGGAGACTGAGGGTGGTTATAGAAGGATACAATGAAAGGAAAGACGCTTTTAATAGTAGAATCTCCCGCCAAATCAAATACAATCTCAAAATACCTGGGTCCGGATTATATCGTCGCCTCATCCATGGGGCATATCCGTGATCTAAGCCCCAATATTCTGAGTATCGACGTAAAAAACAATTTCAAGCCCTATTACGAGGTTTTGAAAGATAAAACGCATATAATCAAGGAACTCAAAAAACTCTCGAAAAAATGCGAAAATATCATGCTGGCCCCAGACCCCGACCGCGAGGGCGAGGCCATCGCATTCCACCTGAACGAATTGCTCAAAACCAAGAATCACCAGGTGTACCGTATCCTGTTCAACGAGATCACTAAAAAATCGATTGAAGAGGCCGTCAAAAATCCGATGGATATTAACCTGGACAAATTCAACTCCCAACAGATGCGGCGCATTCTCGACAGGCTGGCGGGCTACAAAATTAGCCCGGTTTTGCGAAAAAAAATCGGCGGCCCTTTGTCTGCCGGAAGAGTCCAGTCCGTCGCGCTAAAATTGATCGTGGAACGGGAGAAAGAGATTCAGATATTCGTCCCGGAGGAATACTGGAGCATCAAAGCGGAGCTTGAAGGCTCCGCCAAACCGTCGTTTGTGGCGAAACTGGAAAAACACAAGACCAAAAAGGTCAAGATCGATAACCAGGAACAGGCCGACGCCATCGCCAATGAATTGAAAGGCCACGATTACCTGCTTCAGACAATCAAGAAAAAGTTAAAAAGCAGGAGCCCATCTGCGCCCTTCATCACCTCCAGTTTGCAGCAAGAGGCGTTCCGCAAATATAAATTTTCAGTGAAACGGACCATGAAGCTGGCCCAGGAATTGTACGAAGGAATTCCAATACACGGCGGCGAACCCACCGGACTGATCACCTACATGAGAACCGACTCCTTCAGAATCGCCAAAGAAGCCCAGGATATGGCCAGGGATTATATCGTCAAGACATTCGGCGCCGAGTATTACCCGGAAAAACCCAATTTTTTCGGTACAAAAAAGAAGATTCAGGACGCGCACGAAGCCATCCGCCCCACATTGCCGTTCCACGAACCGAAAGAGCTGAGGGGCATGCTCTCGGATCCCCAATACAAACTCTATCAACTCATCTGGAACCGGTTTTTCGGATCCCAGATGTCAGAGGCCACAGTCGAAGAGACCACCTTCGAAATCAACAACGGCGATTATATCTTCATGATCAAAGGTGAGATCATGAAATTCGACGGATTTTCCAGGGTGGTCAAACTGGAGAGCACACTGGACCGGTTGCCGGATTTGAACGAAGGCGAATTGCTGAAAGAGTTGAAACTCTCGCCGGAACAACATTTTACCAAACCTCCGCCGCGCTACACCGAAGCCAGCCTCGTCCGGGTACTGGAAGAAAAGGGGATTGGCCGCCCGTCCACTTACGCAAAAATTATCGACACCCTCGGCAAGAGAGATTATATAACCAGGGAAGACCGGAAGTTTGTCCCCACAATTTTGGGTATTCGCGTCGTGGAATACCTGGAAGACAATTTTCAGGACCTCATGAACTACAATTTCACCGCCGACCTGGAAAAACAACTTGACCAGGTCTCGGAGGGGAAGCTCGATTGGACCACCGGCATCAAAGAATATTACGAAAAACTGGAGGCGGATCTCGTCAAAGTCCAGGAAACAGATAAAGTCGATTTGCTGATCGGGAAAAAATGCCCGGAATGCAACAACGAATTGATCAAAAAATATTCCCACCGGACCTACGGATGGTTCATCGGATGCTCCAATTACCCGGAGTGCAAATATACCGAAAAGGTCACAGGCGGGGAAGAACAGAAGAAAGACGAAATACTGGACAAAGAGTGCCCCAAATGCGGCCTCCAATTGATCAAACGGTATTCCCCCAAAACCCGGCAATATTTCATCGGATGCTCCGGCTACCCAAACTGCAAACACATTGAAATGGAGCAGGCCGACCTGGGTGAATGCCCGGAGTGCGGGAAACCATTGACCAAACGGTTTTCCCGGAAAACGAGACGATTCTTCGTCGGTTGCTCAGGCTTCCCTGAATGCACATTCATAGAAGGTAAATCAAAAAAATGAGTCGAAAAGTTATTGTCATCGGCGCGGGCCTGGCGGGAATCGAAGCGGCGTACCAGGCGGCCAAACTCGGCATAGACGTTGACCTCTATGAAATGCGCCCGAAAAAACAAACAGAAGCCCATACAACCCCGTACGCGGGTGAATTGGTCTGTTCCAATTCCCTCGGATCAATCGAGGAGACCAGCGCCTCCGGCCTTTTGAAGAAAGAACTGGAAATGCTGGACTCCTACTTCCTGAAATTCGCGTACAAACACCGGGTTCCTGCCGGCAGTAGCCTGTCTGTTGACCGGGTGACTCTGGCGCAAGACATTTCCAATGATATTCAATCTATAAAAGGCGTCAATTTTATCAATGAAGAGGTCACAGAGATACCGGCCGCCGACGATGACCAAATCGTCATCATCGCTACAGGCCCGCTAACCTCCGGCGACTTCGCCCAGGCGCTCACCAAAGTGACCATGCGCAAAAACCTGTTTTTCTTCGACGCCACCAGCCCGATTATTCACGCGGACTCCATTGACATGTCAAAGGTGTTCAAAGCCTCCCGCTACGACAAGGGCGAAGCGGACTTCATCAACCTACCGCTGGACGAAGCCCTGTACCAGGAGTTTGTCAAGGCGTTGATCGAGGCGGAAACAGTGGAAGTCAAAGATTTCGAGCAAAATTTATTCTTCGAATCCTGCCTCCCAATCGAGGAGATCGCCCGCAGAGGCGAAAAATCCCTCGCGTTCGGCCCCCTCAAGCCGGTTGGTCTGGAGAACCCTTCCACCGGCGTCATTCCGCACGCGGTGGTGCAGTTGCGGCAGGACGACCTGCAAAACCACTTCTACCAGATGGTTGGCTTTCAAACCCGCCTTAAGTGGGGTGAACAGAAACGAATATTCCAGATGCTACCTGGATTGGAGCACGCTGAATTCGAACGTTTCGGCCGCATGCACCGCAATTCCTATATTAACGCTCCTTTGATCATCAATAAATTTTATCAATCCAAAATCCGGGACAACCTCTTTTTCGCCGGCCAGATCAGCGGCGTGGAGGGTTATGTGGAATCCATCGCGTCGGGACTTTCCGCCGGGATCTACGCCGCCCGTAAACTACTGGGATTGCCCCTCTGCAATTTTCCCAATGAAACAGCCATCGGTTCCCTGGTCAATTACATTTCCCAGGCGGACTGGAAGGATTTCCGGCCCACAAAATTTACCTTCGGCCTCCTGCCGGAACTCCCCAAAGGCGACCATTACCGGCACTTCCGTAAGAAAAAATTCAAAAAGGAGATGAAGGCAAAAATCGCGCTGGAAGCCCTCGACAAATGGTTGAAGAAGGCCGCTACCTAGACGAGTACCTGGATTACATCCGGGACATCAAAAAATTCTCAGACAATACAATCAAAGCCTATCGCCAGGATATCCAGCAATTTATCGGCTATTTCGAAGAGCACGCGATTCCGGTGGCGAAGGACACAATCCGGGACTTCATCGTCGAGATTTTTTACCGCACAGGTCAAAAATCCACAGTCTCCCGCAAGATCTACGCCGTCAAATCCTATTTCACCTACATGCACCGCAAGGGATACATTCCCAAAAACCCGTTCGACGGCATCTCCAGTCCAAAAGTCGATAAAAAAATCCCCCAGATCCTGACCGTGAAGGAGATGCTCACATTCCTGGACCGCCTCCCGGAGAGAGACCTCCTGGAAATCCGCAACAAAGCGATGTTTGAATTTCTCTACGCCACCGGATTGAGGATTTCCGAACTGACCAATCTCAAGGACAGCGATATACAATTCGGCGAATGCCTGGTGCGGGTCCTGGGCAAAGGTAAAAAAGAGCGCATCGTCCCCTTCAATCCCAAAGCCCGCGACCTGTTGCTCCGCTATCTGCAATTGACCCGTAAAGAGTTTCCCCACCAGCAAGCCTACGTATTTCTGAATTCCCGGGGCGGTAACATCACCGAGAGGTCGGTGGAGCGGATTCTTCAAAAGGTCTACAATGAATTGATGGATTCACCCAAACACGTCTACCCCCATCTCTTCCGCCACTCCTTCGCGTCCCACCTGCTGCAACGGGGGGCCAACCTGCGGGTGATCCAGGAGTTGTTGGGCCATTCCAACCTGGCCACCACCGAAAAATACACCACCCTCAACTACTCGGACCTCCTGAGGGTCTACCAGAAGTTCCACCCCAGAGGCATGTAAACCGGCATGAAGAAAAAAATCCTGTCCATCGCCTTGCGAATCTTCATCAGCGTTGGATTACTGGGATATTTCCTTGTCACCATGGCCCAAAAAAACGGCGGATTCCGTCCCGCCGCCACGCGGCTTCTGGAAGCCTTCGCTCACGCTCAACTCTATTGGCTCCTACCGGCAGCATTACTCCATATCGTGGGCTTCACCCTCATCAGTTTCCGTTGGAAGCTACTTCTCAAGGCACAAGATGTCGAAGCGGGGTTCGGCCGGTTGTTCCAATACTACTTCATGGCGGCGTTTTTCAATCTGGTGCTTCCGTCCTCTATCGGCGGCGACGCGGTCCGCGCCATGGAGAGTAGACGACTGACAGGTACGGCCACCACCTCCGTAACAGTCGTCATTGTGGAGCGCATGACCGGCTTGATGGCGTTGATCCTCATCTCCGCAACCGCGTTCGCGGTGAAACTATCGGGAAATATACACCAGGCAGGTGGTATCCTACTCTTCCTGCTTTTTGGCGCCGCCGGGTTCATCATCATCATTGGCCTCATCCACCCAAACGTCTCCGTCCGGTTCATCCCTCTGGCGAAAAAATTATTGCCATCCAGACTCCATCTACTCATGCAAGCGGCCATCGACGCCGTAACCGCCTATTACCGGCAGCCCCTCTATTTTTTCTCCGGCCTGGCGGTGAGCGTTGTCTTCCAACTCAATATGGTTCTCTACTATTACCTGATCGCCCGGGCGCTCCAGCAAAACCCCAACCCGCTCGACTTCGCCATGAAGATCCCGCTCATGATATTCCTGCTCATGGTAATCCCAGCCATCAACGGATTGGGTGTTCGCACCGCCGGTTTCAAAGAACTCATGAATTTCCCTGCGGCAGGCGCCATCGCCGCAGAGATGATCGACCTCGGCCTACGCATCGCCTTCGGTCTGGCAGGCGGCCTGATCTACCTCTTCCACCGCCGCACCCCGCCATCCCCCTAAGCGGTCAAAACCGGAACCTCGCAGATCTGCATCTTCAACAAATTAAACCGTAAAAATAAATGATAAAAAAAGTTATTCCCGATTTTCCTTGCGTATGAGTAGAACTTATCGCGATTTTTTTTACTTGCGCGTACATTTTATCGACTCCCCGTATAATTCCCCTTCGCTCACCGCCGCGCCGGTCGCTGAAAAAGAAGAATCTTCTCCTCTACACGTCCTGCGCGGCGGAAATCGTTCTATTATTTTGAAAGCCGAATCACTCTTCGCAGGAACCATTCTTCGACAGGAGAGTTATCCTGGCATCCTGGCATCCTGGCATCCTGGCATCGAGAGAGGAATCATCGTTGCCTTCGGGAAAAAACGCGGACAAAAGAATGGGCGGGTGGGTGGAAATTGTGGAGGGGTGGATTTAACGCTTTATCTATTGGTGCCGATGTCGTATAATAGCTTTTTGTTGCAATGTGGCATTTTTTGAGGTAGAAGGATGAGGATTTTTCCAATGAGGAATTTTAGCGGCTCGATAAAACGCGGGGGCGTGCTGTTGGTTTTATGGTCGATCATGGTTGCGGCCGGTTTTGGGGAAGATGTCGATAGCAGACAAAAACTCAACGCCATCAGCCGCCAGGTGGAAGACATCAATCAAAAATTGGATCGTTTGAAAGACGAAAAAAAATCGATCTTGAACGACATATACTCGATCGAGTTGAATTACGAGAAGGAAAAAATCGAGAGCAACCGTATCGGCGTACAATTAAAATTGGTGTCGGACCGGATCCAGATAAAAACGCGACAAAAAACCCGTCTGGTTCTCGAGATCGATCAATCCCATCATAAAATCCGCAAATTGATCCGCATTCTTTATAAAGTGGGCGGCCACACCTACCTGAAACTCTTTACCCGGGTCAACAACATGACACAATTGTTCAGGAACTACCAATATTTTGTCTCCCTGATCAACCTGCAGATGGGCGAGCTCGATAAAGTCAAGAAAAACATGGCTGAATTGGAGCAGGTCACATCCCAACTGGAGGAGCAACAGGGGCGGTTGGTCACATTGAAGCAGGAAAAAGATGATTCGCTGCGGAACATCGCAGCGTTGAAGCAGCGGAAATTGACCTTGATCAAAGAAATCAACAAGGATAAGAAAGATTACAGCACCCTACTGGACGAGCTCAAATACGAAGCCGAAAGCCTCAACCAGATGATCACCGGCAGCACCACAAAACGGCATTTTCACATCGAGAACATCGACAACCTGTTGGGTAAGTTGATCTGGCCGCTCAAAGGTAAAATTATCTCCAGCTTTGGCAAACAGCGAAGCAGCCAATTCGGCACCTATATTCTCAATAACGGTATCAAGATTGAACCTTCCGGTTCGAATGAGATTCACGCCGTGTATTCCGGCGAAGTGGTGTTTTCCGATTATTGGAAAGGGTATGGCAATCT
>JAHELQ010000690.1 GCA_024644125.1 Candidatus Aminicenantota bacterium
CTCGATCTCCTCCGGTTCCACCCTGAAACCGCGAATCTTCACCTGTTGGTCGATGCGCCCGGCAAATTCGATAACTCCATCGCTTTGATAACGCGCCAGATCGCCGCTGCGGTAAAGTCTCCCAAAAGGAGCGGGCAAATCTACAAACTTCTCCGCCGTCAATTCCGGCCGGTTGAGATACCCGCGGGCCACGCCGTCGCCCCCCAGACACAATTCTCCGAATACGCCGACAGGCTGGGATTTGTCTCGACGGTCCAGAACATACGCAGTGGAATTGGCGATAGGACGGCCGATGGGAACCGGCCCGTCAACCGGCGGATGAATATGATGGGTGGTGGAAAAGGTTGTGTTTTCCGTGGGCCCGTAACCATTGACAACATGAAGATCCGGGCACACCTCCATCACTTTGCGGATATGTGAGGGCGACAACACATCCCCCCCGGTCAAGAGCCATTTCAACCGGGCAAAGATCTCCGGATCCGCCTCCAGCAATTGATTGAACAATGGAGCCGTGAGCCACATCATATCGACGGCGTAACGGAGCAGGGCCTGTTTTAAATTGGCGGCCACCAAAATATCGCCTTTTTCTACCAACACTAACCCCATCCCATTCAGTAAGCTCCCCCAGATCTCGAACGTGGAGGCGTCGAATTCCAATGCTCCGGTCTGCAGCAACCGCGCGCCCACCTTGAATTGAATATAATTGGTCCCTTTCACCAACCGCGCCACACTGCGGTGCTCCACCATCACCCCCTTCGGGATCCCGGTTGACCCGGATGTGTAGATAATATAAGCGAGAGTCGAAGCTCCAGGTGACTGCCAGCCGGATGCAGGAGTGATTTTTTTCTGCAAAGCCCCCAGGCGAAAATCGGATTCCGTCAATACGACGTTGAGATTGCTGTCTTCCATCAATTGGCTTTGCCGGCTCTGGGGTAGTTCAGGGTTTATTGGAAGATACGCGGCTCCGGCCTCGAGGATCCCCACCATCGCGACAATCATTTCAGGGCAACGCTGCATCATAACGCCTACCGCCTCTTCCAGCCTCACTCCCATGGCGGCCAATTGTCCCGCCACATCAGTGGAGAGCCGATCCAGAGTTTCGTAACTGAGTTGCCTGTCCCCTGCTATGACAGCGATGGCCCCGGGAGTTTCCGCTACCTGCCGAGCGAATAGTTCCGTAATCGAGCGGTCAGAGGGATATTGGGAGGAGGTGTCGTTAAATTCAACCAGCATTAGTTGCCGCTCCGCCTCCGACATCAGCTCGATGGCGCGGATGGGCATATGCGGCGATTCGCTTACCTGCCCTGCGATCCGTGGGAAATAATCCATCCAGCGCGTCACAGTTTCATGCCGGAACAACCCGGTGCGGAACTCGACCGTAAAGAGCAAGCGCCCATCCGTTTCCCGGCCGTTCCAGGTCATATCGAAACGGGCCACAGGGCGGCGTATCCGATCCCTATCATCGCCTTCTTCACCGGCGGCGGTTTGGGGATCCCTGGTGTTTTCCAATGCGAACAGCACATCGAACAAAGGATTGCGGGAGGGATCGCTCAGGGACGCCACCTTATCCACCAATTCATCGAACGGATATTCCTGGTTTTCGAACGCCTGAAGAGCGGTCTCGCGAATCTCTTTTAAAAACCGTTCAAACGAAGCCCCTTCGCTTATCCGTCCACGAAGCGCCAGCGTGTTGATAAAAATACCGACAATATTCTGGAAGTCCGCGTGCCGCCTGGCGGCAACCGGCGTTCCAACGATGATGTCTTCCTGCCCCGACAACCGGGAGAGCATTATATAAAAAACCGAGAGTAACACCATATACAACGTGGCTCCGGTATCACCGGCGAGGCGCCGTAAATTATCCGTCAGCGCCTCATCCATTGCAAACCACATCCGGTCGCCCACAAAATCCGGCTTTTTGGGCCTGGAAAAATCAGTGGGAAGTTCCAGTAGCGGTAACGGCCCTGTCAATTGCCACAGCCAGAATCGTTCTTGCTTTTCCAAAAATTGATTTTTTTTGATGTCCTGCTGCCATTGGGCATAATCGCGATATTGAAGGCGTAATGGTTGCAAAACCGCATCAGCAGCCAACAGTTTGAAATCCGCCTCCAAAACCCCCAGCGACACCCCATCGCCGATGATATGATGCATGTCCATCACCAGTAGGGATTCCCCACTTTGTCCTGTCTTCAAAGCGGCCCGGAATAGCGGCGCTCGCCACAGGTCGAATGGCCGGATGAAGGTGTCGATATCCGCCACGTCCTCCTGAAGCCGGAAATCCACACTGTCGTGAATCCGCTGAACCGTCTGCCCTTGTACGATGTGAAAAGACGTACGCAAACTCTCGTGCCGCAGCGTCAATTCTCGAAGTATACTTTCCAGATGGAAGCGATCGATGGCTTCTTCGAGAACCATTGCCATCGGAATGTTATACACAGTGGATGCCGGATCCAGTTGTTGGATGACATACAGCCGTTTTTGGGCGGAGGAGAGAGGATAGAATTCTTTTTTTTCAGAAGCCGGGATCGCGATGTACGCCTCTTCGGAGGCCGCGGCGATTCGCAGCGCCATTTCTTTGAGGGTTGAGTACTGGAAAATATCCGCCAAAGGGATCCTGACGGAAAACTCTTT
>JAHELQ010000691.1 GCA_024644125.1 Candidatus Aminicenantota bacterium
CGTAGACGAATGTCCGTCGATTTTGACCTGGATCTTATGCGAACCGGGGAAACCTACTTCTTCCACTGCGAAGGTTCAGGGAAAAAAAATGATATCGTATATTATATGGAGTCGCAAGGAGCGATGACTGTCCGCAAATTGGATCTGGATCAATACGATCCTGGAGTCGATCTTCGCTTCTGGCTGGATTTTCAGTGCCGGAAACATGGTCTCGAAGTGGACGATGTGATCGAAAAACTAGAATTGATGGACGTATCGCCTTTCGACCTCAACAATAAAATAAAAACCCTTGGGCATGAGATATTCAACAAAGCCTATCTGGCCCTTCAGTTCTCAAAAAAGGCAAACATTGTCGTGTTGGACGATTTTATCAAAAAAGAGAGCCGTACATTCGAATTGCAATTCCTGAAATTCCTGGAGGTGTACGGAGAATCCAAAATCATTGTCTATCTGAGCGACGAGATGTACATGTCCGCTTCATTTATCGAGGAAGAATTAAAGAGTTCCGGCGGATTCGAGGTCTATCAAATAGAGCCTTCGAAAGTTAGCTTAAGGTAACATTCAATATCTGGTTGTCTATCCTCGGTTTGGTGCGATGGAAAAATTCAGAGAAAATTTGGTTTTTGATCTCCGGATACTTTTGCATGTAATGAAATAATTCCCTGAAGTTCTCTTCGTCGCCATTCTTTTCATAGTGCCAATCAGCCTTGATGATCTTGAGGTCTTTGACGGCGGATCCTTTTGTCTCTTGTGGATCCGCACGGCGAATCGTCCCAAGTATATGGTTATCTGAAAACTTGCTGAACTCAACAGTATGCGCGTCTACGGCATCGCTACCGGTTTCCCCTTTACCGACATAACGGTAGATCTTTTCGTGATTTGTCTCATAACCGATGATGTGCTCGATAATCCGGCGGGGAAGAATATCTTCTAAATCCAGGCCTTCCGGTGGATTGGGTTCAATTTTGGAAAGGTGCCATCCGCTGTCTTCGATTTCATGCAATTCAAAGCGGAAGACAGGGATATCTCTGGGCAATTCGTTTTCAAAAATATGCATGTGCCCATACGCGGTTTTTTTGAAATTATGTTTCAGGTTTCGGTACATGTTGATTTTGTCAGCCAGTACAAATTTCAGCTCTTCAATCTTATGATAGACGATGCGTTCGAATTCAGGTATGTTGATTAGCTCGGCGAGCTCCTCCATGTCTATTCTACTGGTCATCGAAACCCCCTATTTTATATTAAATTTACTTTATTGCTACCTGTTTGTCCTCTTCTATCTCTTCGAGATACTCCTTGATAATTTTTTTGTTTTTCTCTTTATAGTCGAAGAAAAATCCTAAAACAGTGTGACGTACCATCGGGATTTTCTCCATGTGGAACAGGAGATCCTTGATCTCTTCGGCATGTTCGCCAAAGTCGATAGTGTTGCCGGCGCCCACTCTGTCCATCATGAACATGTCGCCTTTGTCTGTGATCAACCAATCCAGTGAAATATTGAATTCATTTTTAAGAGTTCTCAGCAATGTTGGATTGGGAAAAATTTCTCCCTTTTCGATTCGGGAATAATTGGCTCTACCAACATCGAAATAAGACGCCATTTTGTCCTGGGTGAAGCCCAATTTTTTGCGTATTTTACGCATCCGAACACCAATGTCTTTTCTAAGTTTTTCTTTCATAGTATATATCACCTTTCCTGGAATTTTTTTTGCAAATCAATAAAATAGATATTAATGCCATGTGTAACTCATCTTTAACCGAATGTAACGCGTTAATCGCACGGAACGCATTTACCAGGCCTTTCCGGCGCCAACAGTTTAAATATAAACCATTTTCATTGAAAATTCAACTAAAAAAAAACTAAAAACAAGAAATATAGCCTATTTTTAGTTATTTTTTCTGTTTATTGTTCCGGTTCGCGGGTAATGACCCCTTTTTCTACCAGTAAATTCACTTGTTGATTCACCGCGTCGGCGAATCTCAAAAAGTGAGGAATTGTGAGATGGAGATAATCCTGGATCATCACCACATTGGGTTCTCGAATGTCGCGGACTCCCAATCCCAGACACACTTCCTCGGGATTGATGTTGAACGAAATCAGATTCGCGAAAAGATGACCTGCATCTTCATCCATGATTTCCAGTTTGTCTTTTTCCTGCATTGTATCTCCTTGTTAACTCAGACTCTTGCGTTCCAGTTTTTTCAGCGTGTTATATAATTTTTCCTCGTCTGCTGTCAGAACGATCTTTGAATTGGCCTGGGTGCGGTAACCTTTTTTGATGATACCTGGATCAACTGTGAAACCAAGTTTGCTAAAGGCCTTCTTGATGGATTCCTTGCCGGACATGAGTGTCTCGTAGCTCAAGACGATACTCTTGGGCATGTTTTCGTGGGCCGCCACCAACGCGTTGTTATTCTCGAACCAACTGAGCTTGAATTGCGAAATCCCACGGCGCAACATGCTGGCTTTCACATCCGCCGGATTCCTGAAAACGAAGAGAATTCTCATGTTTTTAGCGATATGTTTGTAGAAAAACAATGAGGGGATGTGAACGATTTTCAAACCCGCCAGGCCGTTTGTATTGTTCAGCGTCCGGGTCACGTTATTGAGC
>JAHELQ010000692.1 GCA_024644125.1 Candidatus Aminicenantota bacterium
GATACTGAGGCCGGATCGATTTCATCGGACGCGGGTTTTTTCGAAGTGGGGGGGCATTCCTTGAATGCCACAGTTTTGCTGGCCCGTGTTCAGAAGAAGTTTTCGGTGAGAATTCCCTGGTATTACCTTTTCGCCTCTCCTACGGTGAAAGGGCTCGCAGAATACATCGAACGGGCATCGGTAGAAAAGGAAGCGGCCATCGATCGGGTGGAAGATCGAGATTACTATCCGTTATCCTCCGCCCAGGAGAGGTTGTTCGTCATGCAGCGAATGGAGGTCGATTCAACCGAATACAATATGCCGCAAGTTTTTGTCCTGGGGGAAGCGCCTGATAGCGAACGCCTCCATGACGCGTTGAATCAATTGATTCAACGTCATGAAAGTTTGCGGACATCGTTTGAGCTGGTCGATGGCAAGCCTGTGCAGCGAATTTGCGATCCTATGCGTTATTCTATCGAAACGCCCAGGTTGGAGCGGGGGATGGCTATTGAAGATCTGATAGAACGTTTTATCCGGCCTTTCCAGTTGGACTGCCCTCCACTGATCCGGCTGGCTATGGCCGGGTTGGGCGGCGATGAATGGCTCTTGATGATGGATGTCCATCATATCGCCGCCGACGGCCTTTCGTTAGCCATTCTAGAGAGGGACTTCACGGCGTTGTATTCGGGACGGCCGTTGCCGCCGGTGTCATTCCGTTACCGGGATTTCGCCAATTGGCACAACCGCATGAAAGACAATCTTTTCATCCGGCAAGAGACGTTTTGGTTGGAGAGATTCTCCGGGGGGATACCGTTGTTGCATATCCCCACCGATTTCCCAAGGCCGAAGGAGAAAATCTTCGACGCCGGGGGACAGGCGAGTTTTGAATTGACCGCGGGCTTGTCCGGGCAATTGAACGAACTCGCTTCGCAGTCGGGATGTACGTTGTTTATGGTGTTGTTGGCAATGTTTAATGTGTTTTTGGCGAAATTGTGCCACCAGGAAGCGATTATCGTGGGCACACCGGTATCCGGGCGGCGTTCCGCCGATATTCAGGACACGGTGGGCATGTTTGTAAACACTCTGGCAATGAAAAACGAGCCGTTGGGTACGTCGCGGTTTGGAGAATTTCTGGAAGATGTCAGGCTGCGCTCGATCCAGGCGTTCGAAAATCAGGATTATCCTTTCGAAGATTTGGTAGACCGGTTGAAGGCGCCCAGGATCGCCAACCGGAATCCATTGTTCGATGTGATCTTCGCGTTGCACAATATGTGGCAAAACAAAGAAGAGGACCGTGTGATCGGAGGTACGGGAATGAAGTTGACCCGCTATCCGTATGAGCGCGGCGCGTCGATTTGCGACATGATCTGGACTGGGCGGGACAATGGCCGCACAATTGGCTTTTCGGTGCAATACAACGAAAAGCTCTTCGCGGCTCCGACAATACAGCGTTTTGTCGATGATTTCATACGAACCCTGGAATGTCTGGCGACGGATTGTAATATTCAAATAAAAAACATCACACTCGCGCATAATTTGCTTGAAGTGGAACAGACATTGTTGCAGGAAGATGAAGGAGATTTTGACTTTTGAAGATGATAAAACAGGATTACATATTACTCATGGTCATGCCGTTGTGGAATCCGTTGATTCCGCCGCTGGGCATTTCGAGTTTGAAAAGTTATCTGTCCGGGCATGGGTACAATGTAAAAACAGCGGATGCCAATGTCGAACCGGCCTTGAGCTCGATCATATCGGAGTATTTCGAGCTACTCGCCGGCTGGATTCCGCCGGAAAAAAAGGGGAATTTCTCAAACATCGCCAACAAAGTGTTGGAAAAACATTTGATGGGCCACATCCGGCAAACGGAAAAAAGCAAATGCCTGGAATTAATGCGGATTGTCGTGCGCCAGTCTTATTTTCACGATATTTCCGAGGATCAGGCGCGGCAACTCTCCCTGTTGGTGGAACGCTTTTATCGGGAATTCCGCGAGTATCTGACCGGAATTCTTGCGGAGGTGAAACCGAAGGTGTTCGGCGCCAGCGTCTATAGCTCGACCGCGGCGGTATCGTTGCATGCGTTTGATATTGCGAAGGAATTCGATCCATCCATCAAGACGGTGATGGGGGGCGGGATATTTTCCGGCGATATGGCGGTGGATTCTCCGAACTTCAATTATTTCGTCCGCCATACTCCGCAAATAGACTGCATTGTCATGGGGGAGGGCGAGCGACTGTTCCTGGAATTCCTTGAGGGCAAATTCCCCGAAGGGAAAAAGGTTGTCACGCTAGAGGATATCGGTGGCTCGACTCTGGCTCTCGATAATATGCCTGTCCCCGACTTTTCCGATTTTGACCTTCGTTATTATCCAAACCTCGCCGCGTTCTCGTCCCGGAGTTGTCCCTTCAATTGCGCTTTTTGCTCCGAGGCGGTTTTGTGGGGGAAATACCGCAGGAAGAAGGCCAGCCAGGTGGCCGGGGAATTGGATGTTTTAGCGAAACGTCACGGCCGCCAATTGTTCCTGCTGACCGACTCCCTATTAAATCCGGTTATTTCGGAATTGGCGCGCGAGTGTGTTGCGGCGGGGATTTTCCCTTATTGGGATGGGTATTTGCGGGCGGATAAGGCG
>JAHELQ010000693.1 GCA_024644125.1 Candidatus Aminicenantota bacterium
CAGGAGATGAGATGTTGCTTCCGAATCCCCGCCACTCCAATCTGTTTCGCCAATTCGAGAGCACGCCCATGATCCAGAAAAAGTTCATCGTCCACCCAAAAGACATACGGCTCATGGATAGAGGCCAATTCTCGCACAACGCGATCCACACTATGATTCAACAATTTTTGACCGGTAAGTTTTCTGACGGCGCAAAACTTGCAACTGAACCAACAGCCAAGCGAGCTCCGAATCAAGGCGATGGGAGTGATGCCGGAAAGAAGCGTAAACCGGTAGTTTTTGCGGAAATCCGCCGTCAACTCTCTGGCTGGAACCGGGAGATCGTCCAGGGGCGGATGTTCCGTTGCGAATGTGAACATCATCTTACCGTTCCGCCGGAAAAAAATATTTCCAATTTCATCGAGGTCGAGATCGCGCGACATATGATCGCATATTTTTTTAAAAGGACCTGTCCCCTCTCCGCTGACGATGACATCGATACCTTCCTCAAAAAAATCCTGCGGCATCATGGTGGCATGATGGCCGCCGACCACAATAGTGATTTCCGGTAAGATTCTTTTGGCTATAGCCGCAATTTTATAAATATTATAGACATCCACGGTAAAACCTCCGGTGCCTAAAATATCAGGTTTGAATTCTTCAAGCGTCTTTTGATAGTCACCCAAAGACAATAGGCGCAAATCCAGCAACTTCACCTCGTGTTCGTCTTTTACAGCGGCGCCTATATATTCGAGGGCCAGAGGTTCGAAAAGGAGATACTTTTCAACACCGATCACCCCTTCATTCGTTGGGGGGCACACTAACAATATTTTCATATGGAATTCCTTTTTTATTTAGTTTTTAGTGTAAGGGGAATTTTATGGGGACGTAAACTTTCGCCGCAGTCCCCATTTTATTCAAGATTACCAGATTCCGGGAAACAACCTGGATTTCACTCTTCCGGCATAATCCCGATATCCATTCAGCTCTCGATGCAATGTTTTATCCTCGAAAGCTGTTCGTAGGATTAAAATGAGAGCCACAAGAAAACCGAACAACACTCCCGCGAAAGAACCGACGGCCAACGGAGCCGCAAAAGCCCACATAATTCCCGCCAGATAACCGGGGTGCCGCACCAAACCATACGGGCCTGTAGAGACCACTCGCTGGGACCTATCGTCCTGAATGCGCACTGTGGCTTCGAAATATTGATTCTCCACCAGAGCCCAGACATTGACCACACTGGAGATTATGAAAATAAAATACCCGACGCCAAGGCTTATCGTTCCCAGACTCAACCATTGGAACCTACCTATATCAAGCCCCATCACGATAGGGTGGAGCAACAATCCGGTGACAAGATACAATGGCAGGAAAATTTTGTCTTCCGGCTTTGTTCCTTCTTTTCCCCCCTTCCTCTCGTTGATCAATTGCGGATTCAGTTTAGCGACAATCACGGAGCTCAAGACACCGTACAATAGATTGGCGCCGAAAAACACCCACGCGCGGAGCAAATTTAGTGTCCCGGCAGCAACGAAGAAGAAAACAATCTGCACCGCCAGAACGATCATCACACGTATAATTTGAATAATTCCCGATTTCTTCAATCCCTCGGTTTCTTTTTTTTGTTCCATGCTAAAACCTCCTATGTTTATTCCTACTTTCAATCAATGGCAAAATCATCAAATCTGAAGCACACCTAATTCCCGAATAGGCTTTCGATCCGTTTTCGTACTTCCGGCTGGGCAAAGGTAATTCTATGCATTTCCAATTCCCGACGGATATGATGTTCAATATCAGCCACCATGCCGGCAGTTAAATGCTTTTTCAACTCCACCAACGAAAGGCGCGGTTTATCGGCCAATTCAGCGGCAATTTCCAACGCCGCATCGATGACACCCTGCCGGTTCACCACCTTGACCGGGGCTCCCCGCTCTTTCAATTCCCGTCCATAATAGTTTCTGGCGGTGAATAACATTTCCGTTCCCAATAGATTGCCCAATTTTCGTGGGACAATATAAGTGGCGCCCATGCCCGGCGAAAATCCATATTTCATGAAGTTCGCGCTATACAGGCATTGTTCGCCCATCACGATGACATCGGCAAAACATCCGAATGCCAGTCCCCCCCCCAGCGCGTGCCCTTGCATAGCTGAAACGACCGGGACTTCACAACGGAAGAGCAGATCGTGAAAATTCAGATCTGTAAATTGGGCTCCCCCCTCTTGCTTGTTGGTGAATCCTTCATAAAGCCCAATTAACTCCTCTTTTGTGCCGCCGCAGCAAAAATAATTCTCATAGCCGTGTACAACCACAACTTTTATCGAAGTATCCCGCCTTATCTCTTCAAAGGTATCTTTTAAACTATAGATAAAACGTTTTGTAAAAGTATTCCCAAACTCTTTTTCCTCTAGCGCGACCAGGGCGATGGCACCATCTTTTTTCAACTTCACTACGTTGTCCATTGCAACCTCCTTCGTTTGCTCAATCATCCCAGGGGAATTTTTTATATTTCACAAAATTGGTAATATTCCGCACCACGTAAGGATCCGCCGAGAGCCGGGCGGTTTCGGCAATGGCCAATTGTTCCATCTCTTCGGTGATCATCCACATCTTCCGGAAATAGTTTT
>JAHELQ010000694.1:0-1399 GCA_024644125.1 Candidatus Aminicenantota bacterium
GTCAAAGAGCTCAATATCACGATCCCGGAGCGGTTCGCCCCCCAGAAGAATCCAGCGTAATTCATCGAACCGGTCTTCGGGGGACAGGCTATCAACAAAGAAGCGAAACAGGGTGGGCACCGAATGCCAGACAGTGATACACTCCTCCTTGACCCATTCGGTCAACAAACGACTGCCCGCCTGCTGTTTGATATCGAATGGATAGAGAGTCGAACCGCTCAACAAGGCCGACCAGATGTCCTGCTGCGCCCCATCGTGGCTGAAAGCGGTGAGAAAGGTCATCCGCTCCCCCGGCTGGAGCGAGAAGCGTTCGATCCAATTGCGCACGTAATACAACAGATTTCCCCTCGTTTGCATCACCCCTTTGGGCATACCGGTGGAACCGGAAGTATACAGAATATAGGCGAGGCTTGCCGGATTCAGATCCAACACAGGCGGCTCAGTTTCTCTTGCCTCTTCCGGCAGCCGGTCGATGCATATAATCGGGGTCGGCTCTTCCAATTGCCGGGCCAACCGCTCGGCCAGAGAAAAATTGGTCGAATTGGAGAGAATCACACGGGCGCCTGAATTTTCCAGCATATACACCAACCGGTGTTCGGGATAAGTGCGGTCCAGAGGAACAAACACTGCCCCTCTCATGCATGACCCAACCAGCGAGGCGATCATATCGACGCCGTGCTGGAACAATAGAGCGACCCGCTCCCCGGCCATATCGGGAGTGAGAGTTTCCGCCACCCGGCACCCATACCGGTACAACCGCCGGAACGTGATGGATTCACGAATCGTTTTGACGGCAAAGGCTTCCGGAGTTCGTTCAACCTGCGTTAGGAATTTTTTGATAATCATTTTTGGTCCTCTCTGAGCAATGACTTTTTTTTCAACAATTTCGGCTTCTTTTTACTTCCTCTGTATTCCTTGAGGGGCAATGTAGCGTCATCGGCAATCATTTCAAGAATGGATACGAAACGGGCGGAGATCTTTTCGATGGTTTCCGGCAGGAATAACCGGCTGAAATAGGTGCAAAAGATGACTGTCCCGTTCCGGTACTCTTTTATATAGAATTCCAGGTCGAATTTGGCGTCTTGCACCCCCGCCAAATGAAAGGAACTATAATCGGCAAGTACTTCCTCGCTATCCGCCATATTGAGCATATTAAAAAATAGTGAGAATTGCGGGTATTCGCTGCCCAATTCGTCCACAATCAGTTCCAGGGGGAATCCCTGGTATTCAAGTACCTTCATGGTGTTTTCCCTGATCTCCCCCAGGAAGTCGAGGAAGGACACATCGTGGCGAAGCCGGGTTCGTAATACCAGGGTATTGACAAACAACCCGACTGTTTGCTCCAATCCCGGATGCTCGCGGGCGGCGCCCGGCAGGCCAATCAGGATGTCATCCTGAT
>JAHELQ010000694.1:1409-2606 GCA_024644125.1 Candidatus Aminicenantota bacterium
TAATTGAGACAACAACAGGTTCACCGCGGCAACCATCACCATAAAATAACTGCAGTTTTGCCCCAATGCCAACTTTTTCAATTTTTCTGTGGCCTCTTCCCTCAACACAGAGTGGAACGCGGCGCCGGATCGGGATTTGTTTTGACCGGGAGAAGAATCGTAGGGTAGGCTTAAAACCGGAAGCGGTCCGGCGAGATGACTCCGCCAGAAGGAGAGAGCTTCTTCGAGTTTTTCCCGGTCTTCCAGTGTCCGGTTGTGCCAATCGGCATAGTCTTTGTACTGGATAACCGGAGCTTCAAATTCAGGTTCGCGGCCCGCATCGAGAGCTTCGTATATGCGAAGCAAATCCCGTCTCAATATCTCCATAGACCAACCGTCCGACACCAGGTGATGGATATTGAACAATACATGCCAATCATTTTCGCTGATTTTGATAACCTTCACCCGCAGCAAGGGTGCCCGGTATAGATCAAAACCGGTCTCCGACTCAAACCGCCAGATCTCCTCCAGACGCTGTTTCGATGCTTCTTCCAACAGCTCTGAAAGATCGACAGCTTCGAGAGGAATGTCTACTTCCGGCAGAATCTTTTGCAAAACGTCGCCGTCCACTTTGCATAAATGAGTTCTCAAGCTCTCATGCCGGCCAGCCAATACCTGGAAAGACCGTCTCACCAGCTCCACATCCAGAGGATGGTCAAAATCGATTTGATCCGGCATATTGAAGGCCGCGCTCAGGGGATTCCGGGACTGGAGCACCCACATTCGTTTTTGGGTGTAGGACAATTCATAATACTGGCGCGGCTCGAGAGTGGGAATCTCCGCAAGACGCGTTCGTTCCCGTTTTTTGATTTCCAGAGCCAACCCGCACACAGTGGGAGCCTGAAAAATCGCTTGAATGGGGAGTTTGACCTTCAATTGCTGATGAATGACATTGGCGAGTGACACTGCTTTGAGGGAATGCCCGCCCAATCCAAAAAAATTCGAGTCCCGCCCAATGGTGGACGAATCACTATTCAAAACCTGCCCGAAAGCATCTGCCAGCGCAGCTTCGATCGCATCTTTTGGCTCGGCAGCAGGAACCGGCGCATGTTCCAATGGACCGGGCAACGCGCCCACGTCCAGCTTGCCGTTGGACGTCAAGGGGAACGCCTTTAACGGGACAAAATAGGAGGGAATCATATAGGAGGGAAGCCTCTC
>JAHELQ010000695.1 GCA_024644125.1 Candidatus Aminicenantota bacterium
CGGCAGCGGAGATGAGTATTATTTTGAGTTGGGAGAGGCATTGGCCGCTCAATTGCGGCAGGTGGCCCGTTCTCTGGGAGTGACGGTCAATGTGTTGGCGGAGGCCGCCTGGGGAATTCAATTGCAGCGGTATAACAATTGCAGCGATGCGGTTTTCGGAGTCGTCGTCTCCGGCCGGCCGGCGGAAATTCCCAATGTGGAACACATGGTGGGATTGTTTATCAATACAGTGCCAGTGCGAATCCGCATCGGCTGTGATGAGCTCTCGTTTTCCGGGTTGGTTCAGCGGGTGCAGAGGGAAACGGCGGCGTCCAAACCCCACGAGTTTGCCTCGCTGGCGGATATCCAGGCGGCCGCGACAGGCGGAAGCGATCTTCTGGATCATATCATGGTGTTTGAGAATTACCCGGTGCAGCAAGAGGTGAAGAATCTATCGGCCGATAAAGCATTGGGTTTCAGTCTGGTGGATGTGGAATTTTATGAGCAAGCGTTGTATGATTTTAACATAATCCTGTCGCCCGATGGGGAGATGCCGATAAAGTTTCTCTATAACTCCGGTGTGTACGCGCGTGAGTTGATTGCCGCCGCAGCCGCCCGCTTTATGGCGGTTATCCGCCACATCGGCGCAGATCCTGAGATTCCGGTTCAACAAATCGAACTGCTACCGGAGGGAGAGAAGCGGACAATCCTTGAATGGTGTGTGGGGTCGGAAGATGACGATGTGCCGGAAGCGACCCTGGATGGACTGGCGCTGGAACAATGGCGGCGATCGCCCGATCGGATCGCGATCATCGGCATCGCCGGCGATGAGGTTCATCTCACCTATGATGAATGGCTGCGCAAGTCCGGTCGATTGGCTGATGGATTGCTGCGGCGAGGAGTGGATAACGGTTGCATCGTCGCATTGGCGCTGGAAGATCCTCTGCAAATAGGGGTTGGGATTTTGGGCGTATTGATGGCAGGCGCGGCTTATCTTCCCATCGATCCGTCAGCCCCGGCGAAACGGGTTCGGGAAATCGCGGTTGACAGCGGATTTGCATTACTGATCAGGGATGAAAGGGATAATCTTTTTGCCAGCGGGGAATCTTTTAATTCCGTAGCGATGGAATGTCTCGGCGAACCGGAGGCAGGCATTTTAGAGCCGGCGGCCCATAGCGGGGACGATCCTGCCTATATCATCTATACCTCAGGCACCACCGGTAAACCCAAGGGGGTGGCGGTTGGGCACCGGGGCATCGTCAACACTCTGGTTGTCAGAAGCAGGCTGTACGCGTTCCAGGCGCGGCATGCGGCGATGAATTTGTTTTCTTATACATTCGATGGCTTTCTAACTGGATTTTTCACTCCCATTGTGTCCGGTGTCAGGGTGGTATGTCCCGGCAACCGGCTGGTGCGGGATGCAGCGTTGCTGATTCCCCTTTTCCCCAGGCACCGGATCAGCCATTTTATCGCTGTTCCTCCTCTGTACCGGGTAATTCTCGAGATGCTTTCGCCCTCCGATGCAGTCTACGTCGAAGCGGTGACTCTTGCTGGAGATAAAGTAGGGGCGGAGCTATTGGAATTGTCCCGGTTGGTAAATCCCGATATCGAAATTGTAAACGAATACGGCGTGACCGAGGCCTCGGTCATGAGCGCTATTTTCCGTGGTCAACAGAACGAGCGGCGAATCAAAATTGGCCGGCCGATTGGAAATTCACAGATATTTGTATTGGATGACAACTTACGCCTGCAACCGGCTGGAGTGACGGGAGAGTTGTGCCTCGGTGGACGGGGATTGGCGATGGGGTATCTGAACAATCCTGAGTTGACCGCGGAGAAATTTGCCGATGTGGGATTGCCTGATGGTATTGGGAAGATCCGCCTCTATAAAAGCGGCGATCTAGGCCGTTGGCTGCCGGATGGCAACCTGGAATTTCTGGGGCGGAACGATCGCCAGGTGAAAATCCGCGGCTTCCGCATCGAAACCGGCGAGATCGAGGCCCGCCTCATGAATCATCCGTCGGTGAACCGGGCCATCGTTACCGATGTCCTGCGCGGAGGAGACAGGCAATTGTACGCGTTTATCATTCCCTTCGCCGGAGAGCTTCCGGAAGACATGGCTCTGGATTCGTTCTTGTCCGACACTCTCCCCAGCTATATGATTCCTTCGGTATATGTGCAGATAGACTCCGTTCCCTTGACGCCCACCGGCAAGATCGATTTTGGAACGCTAAAAAATATGATCGGCGGCAATGGCTGGAACGTTGCCGAATTCATTCCTCCCAAAAGCGAGAACGAAATACGTTTGGCGGCAATCTGGGAGGAATTGTTGGGGACAGGCCCCGTTGGGTTGTCGAGTGATTTTTTCCGGTTGGGGGGTCACTCTCTCAAAGCGACTATGTTGGCGGCGAGGATTTACAGAGAGCTTGGAATTCGCGTTCCTCTGGAGAGTATTTTTCGCCATACAACCCTGGCGGAATTTGCCCATGTTGTGGAGCGGGGTACGGCGCAGGAATCCCGGGGTATCACGAATGTCGAGCAAAGGGAATATTACCCGCTGTCGTCGGCCCAACGGCGCCTATTTTTTCTCGACCGCTTCGGCAGCGCCGGTTCTAGCTTTAATATG
>JAHELQ010000178.1 GCA_024644125.1 Candidatus Aminicenantota bacterium
CCATTTTTTCATTCGAGATTCTCAAGCCAGGTCTCATTTTATTTTATTACCAGACATCCATTGGAATTTTATGTGGTTTTGTTGGATAATAAAAAAAAAATTCAGACCAGGCCCATCAGATAACACTTTCACCTAGACAAAAATACAAAACTTGCAATGGTTATAAAACCGTGTTAACATTGATTTTTGAGGATATCTTGCCGGGAAGCCCCGACTCGCGCATTTCCCATTCTGCGCAAACAGAATCCTAAAAAACTGAAGTATGAAAAAATTATTGGAATCAGCCAGCATTTTATTCGTCGAAGACGATGAAAGTCTTCAAAATAGTATCACTTATATATTGAAGAATGAAGGTTTTGACGTCATTCCGGTGAAAACCGGAGAAGAGGCGGTACATACGGCGACAATAGCTCCGCCCGATCTATTGCTCCTGGATTTAGTCCTTCCGGGCATGGACGGCTTTTCCGTTTGCGAAACACTCAAGAGAAATCCACGTACCGCAAATATCTATGTGGTGATGTTGACTGGAAAAAAATTGGTTACCGAGATCGCCGCCGGCCTACGCGATTACGCGGACGATTATATCACGAAACCATTTGAGCCGGAGATATTGCTGGCTCGGATACACGCCATTCTACGGCGGAAGAAAAAAATCAAAGATCCCGTAGCTGATTCTCTTATAAAATTCCAGGAGATCACTATTGACCCGGACGCCCGGGAAGTTGTCGTCGCCGGGCAATCGATAAAGCTTACCAAAACTGAATTCGATCTTTTGTTAATGTTGGCTAAAAAGCCGAATATCGTTTTTACCCGCACCCAAATTCTAGAAAAACTTCGTTTTGACGACTATGAAATCACTGAACGAATCGTCGATTACCAGATATCCGGTTTACGTAAAAAACTTTACCCCGCCGGAGATTGTATCGAAACCATCCGCGGGGTAGGATACAAGTTTAAAAGCCTATAACCGCAGCAAGCCATGATCAGGGACATCTCCATTCGTATACTACTCATCCTGAGCTTCCTTGTCTCCGGTTTGATACCTACGATGATCATCTCCCTCGTGAGCCTGAGCTCCGCCCGAGTCCAATTGCAAGACCAGGTTTTTCGCCAATTGGAATCGGTGCGAAACATTAAAAAAGAACAAATCAATAATTTCTTCAACGAACGCGTCGCCGATATATCAATCTTCTCCCAAAATCCATACCTTCTCCAGGCCCTGGAAGATCTCGATCAGGCATTCCATAAAACGGGCGGCAGCGAACAGCAAGTATTCAAAGGCAAACTGGATGAAGAGTTTGACGCTCCGCCCGAATACCGTCGGGTTCATGAACGTTATTTCGGCTATTTCAAGAACCTGATTCACCAGAGTGGTTATTACGATTTTTTCCTCATTGACGCCGAATATGGAGATACAGTGTTCACTGTCCGCAAAGAATCTGATTTCGGCATACGGATCGATAACGTTCAATCCTCCCTGCGGGACGTGTGGCTCGCGGCAAAAAACGAAAAACGCATCGCCCTCTCTGACACCAAACCTTATCCGCCCTCCGAGAATGCGCCGGCTCAGTTTCTGGCCGCTCCTGTCTGGAAGGGAAGCCGTTTGGCGGGGATCGTGGCGGTGCAGATTTCCATCGATTCCATCGACAATATCATGAGAGAACGCTCGGGAATGTGGCAATCCGGCGAGACCTATCTGGTTGGACCTGATAAAAAAATGCGCTCCGATTCATACATTGATCAGAAAAATCATTCGGTGCATGCATCTTTCTCCGGTACGGCTGAGCGCAACGGAGTAGACACAGAAGCATCGAGAAAAGCTCTGGAAGGGGGCACGGGCTCCGGTATTCTCGTTAACTACCAGGGGCGTGAAGTGCTATCGGCGTACACTCCCATCGTCGTTCGCGGGGTAAAATGGGCCATGATCGCGGAGGTAGAAAAAAAAGAAATCGATAGCTACATTGCCAGTGCCCTTGATAAAAAGATCGTATTCCTCTTCGCTATTTCTATCTTAATTGTCATAATGATCTCATCCATCATTTCAATTATCATCGGCAACGGAATAAAAAAAACAATCGCCCAATTGGAGAAGATGATCCGGGATGTCTTGAAAGGAAACCTTCAAGCTCGCGGCGATCCAGACTCAGTCGGCGTCGATTTCAAAGGCGTCGTGGAAAACGCAAACCAGCTCATCGACGCCTTCCAGTCACAGTGGCAAGAAAAACGGAAGCTGGAAGAACACATCCAATACACTCAACGGCTCAAAGCCATTGGCACCCTGGCCGGAGGTATCGCCCATGATTTCAATAATATTTTGACTTCGATATTCGCTTATTGCAACATTGTCATGGTAGATCTCCCCAAAAACAGCGCTACACGGGAAAACATGTCTGAAATAAAGAACGCCGCCCGTAGGGCCTCGGAGCTGGTGGAGCAAATCATGACATTTAGTAGCCAGACGAAAATGAAAAACCAGCCGGTGGACATAACCCGGGCTATCGCTGGGACTGTCAAGCTCTTGAATGCCACTCTCCCGCGAAGCATCACGATCCGTTCCCAAATCAAGACCGATGCTCTGTTCGTCAACGCCAATCCTTCGCAAATTCATCAAATACTTCTAAATCTGTGTACCAACGCCAATCATGCAATGCGAGAAAAAGGCGGAATCCTGAACATCACCGCCGGAAAAACCACAATCGACGCTCACAATCAACACAATCTAAAAGAGGGCGATTATTGTGAAATTTCCATATCAGACACCGGCCACGGCATCCCGGTCGATATCGCGGATCAAATTTTCGAACCGTTTTTCACCACAAAACCGGTGGGCCAGGGAAGCGGAATGGGATTGGCTATGGTGCATGGGATCGTGAGAAATTACGGCGGAATGATTCATTTCACTAGCTCTCCTGGAATGGGAGCGACATTTTTCGTTTTCCTTCCGCTGCTGGAAAAATCGAATCAAGCGCTCTATCCGATAGAAGTTGACGAACCGACAATAAAAGGGAAAGGGCATATTCTTCTTGTGGATGACGACGAGGCCATCTGCCGCGCTCAAACAACCGTCCTGGAATCCCTTGAGTATACGGTAACCGCCGGGTGCGATAGCCGCGAAGCAGCGGCTCTTTTTGCAAAAAATCCATCCCAATTCGACCTTGTGCTCACCGATTTCAATATGCCTTATCTGGATGGCCTGGAATTAGCTCATAAACTCAAGGCACTCCGTCCCGAAATCCCAATCATCATAAGTACGAGCCTTTCCCATTACAATATCATGAAAGAAAAGGGGAACATACAGCACACCGGCATCAAAGCATTTTTGCTGAAACCTTACGAAGCAGATAAACTCTCCCGCGTCATAGCAAACGTCTTAGCCGAAGCTCGCCGCGTCAAAAAACAATAGAAACCCCGCCCCAGATTTCGTTGTTCGTTCCGGGATTCACCGCATCCAATAAAATAAACATTATATTAAAGGAGGGGGAAATCGTGACTGTCTCAATTTTAAAAGGAACGGATGCGCAAAAAGAGAGATCACTCAGACCGGATTCCGCAATCCATAATTTATCGTTATAGCCAAGGGTGGCTGACAATTCGAGAGACAGCTCTTCTGATAGGGGGACGGAATACCCAATTCCTAATTCGAAGTAGAGCCCGTCGCCATTGGCAAAATCATAATAGAGCGTCAACTCTGGCGCCAGAGGCAAGTCAGGTAAACCAATGGTCGCGAATATCTCCTGGGTAGTATTGTCCTTGAATGTGAATCCATCGACAAAATACCAGCCATAATGGATCAAACCTATAGCCAAGGCTATATTTCGCGTTAGCTTAAAATCATAAGTTAGCGTCACATCTAGCTCATCTAATTCTCTCGCTGAAAAAGAGAAACTACTCCAGAGATTGAGGGAAAGGCCGCTTTCCCCGAATGAAAACGTTACTCCCGGCTGAAGCGCCGGCTTGTTTTGGGGATTGAGATCAAATCCCCTCCAGATAAAACGCGACGTCACATCGATTTGGTATTCGACTCCGGCTTCCAGTGTTAACGAAGCCAACAATCCAAACAACATAATTAATAGAACTGCAACACATAGTTTCCTCGACATATTATTCAAAGCCTCCAGATTGAAGTGTTTAAAAAATTGAGTTTAATAACAATTGTATTATGACATTAAGTTTTTTTAAATAACAAAATGCGTAAAAATTGAATTGCCGCTGCCGTTGAACTATAATAAACACATAGGGCAAACGACTCCGGCTTCTGAAAAAATATGATTATAAGCCGCCTCGGGACGATTGTATTGTTTTATGTTGCCCATCTTCTTCAGACTTCCAGCAAATACTGGAGCATCCGATTGGCGACAAACGAGCAGGACTTCATTTTTCCCTGAGGGGCCTGCACCATTTGCATGGGTTGTGTGAATGTCTGTCCACACAACGCCATGCATATATGGTTCTTTACCGAGAATGGCTGTCAATATCCTTCCCGGTTTCGTAAGCTCATGGTCAACCGCGAGCTCTCATCCTCCCGACCGGATTAATCGATCGTGAGAACAATCTTCCCGAAATGGTTTCCTCCCTCCAATTCGCGGTGCGCGTCCGCCACCCTCTCGATGGGATATACCGAGTTGATGATGGGATTCAATCGACCGTCGATCAACGGTTGTAACCACCGGGTTTCGAAGCGCTCGCGAACCTTCCGTTTCTCCGGGAGCGAACGATTGCGGATGGCCGTTCCTTTGATCTGCAACCGGCGCAAGATGACGGTATCGATTTCGATCTCGCTGGTATAACCGTCCAACAAACCCACCAACAAAAGAGTACCTCCAGTTTTCAAGCAGGAAATATTCTTCTTGAAATACTGACCTCCGATAAAATCTTCAATTACATCCACCCCTTCGCCGTTGGTGCGCCGCAGGACAACTTCCGAAAAATCTTCCGCTCTGTAATTGATCACCACATGGGCTCCAAGTGCCGACACCTTCTCGCTTTTTGCGACTGAACCCACAGTGCAAAACACCTGGGCGCCCGCAAATAGAGCCATCTGAATAGCGGCGCTTCCAACGCCGCTCCCGCCGGCATGGACCAAAAGCGATTGCCCCTTCTGGAGATTGCCAAGATGGAAGACGGTTTCGTTTGAGGCGTAAAACGCTTCCGGAACCGCGGCGGCTTTCTCGAAACTCCACCCGTCGGGAATCGTCATCACCAGTTCTTGCTCAATGAGGCAGTACTCCGCGTAACCACCGCCTTCCACCAGACCGTACACCTTCTGGCCTTCAAACACCCCAGTGACCTCCGCTCCCCATGCTGCAACCTCGCCGGCGATCTCGACACCCATGACCGGAGTCTGTCCTTCCGGCACCTGGTACTCACCACGCCGTTGCATAGTATCCGCGTAATTCAACGCGGCGGCATGAACCCTCACCAGCACTTGATTTGGCCCCGGCTGGGGGGTTGGAACATCACGGATCTCCATCACTTCAAATCCGCCGTATCCATTATTAATCACAGCCTTCATATCACCACTTCCTCAATAATTTTCCCGTTCGGGTCCATCGTACCCGCGGCAGGGAATCAACGCCGACCGTTGATACGTAAGAAACACTGTACCGTCGGCCTTCAATCCCCTGGTTTCGAAGGTGACGATACCCTGGTTGGGCCGTTTCCTGGAGAGCCGTTTCGCAAGAATTTCACTCTCCGCATAAATAGTATCTCCCGCAAACACAGGACTCAACAATTTGATATTCTCCCAGCCCAGATTGGCGATGCAACGGGCGCTTGTGCTATTCAAACTCATCCCCCCCACAATCGACAGGGTTACAAGACTCGAAACCAATGGCCGCTTGAATTCCGTTTGCGCGGCATAATGATTGTCGATATGAAGTGGATGGGTGTTCAGGTTCAACAGGGATTGCCAGATATTGTCAGTCTCTGTTACAGTGCGCCCCGGACGATGCTCGAACACATCGCCAATTTCAAAGTCATCGTAATAGGGGCCATATATTTCCCGGTACCGGTTTTCTCCCACTTGTTTATAAGCGCTGATCAACTCTTTCATGTGGTTTCCTCCTTTTCTCTCAAAACGTCGATTAGCATAAGTTGTTCCTTTTGGCGATCTCCAGAGTCCGTTTCGCCGCATTCACCATGGGCGGCCCCACCATCTTCCCATTCACGACGCAAATTCCATCGGAAGTACTATTCCTGGTATCGAGAACCAATTTTGCCCAGGCGATGGTTTCCGGGTCAGGACTGAACACCTGATTGACTGTCTCTATCTGGTTTGGATGGATGGCAATTTTCCCCGAAAATCCCATCTCCTTTGCCCGTCGCGCTTCCGCCACCAATCCGTCTGGATCGCTAAAATTGAAAAACGGCGTATCGATGGCGTCGATCCCCGCATATGACGTCGCCATAACAATTCGCTGGCGCGCAAGGAGCATGCACTCCCAACTCATCGACGAGCCGATGTCGTCAGCGAGGTCGGCTGAGCCGAGAATTAGCGCCGTCAACCTTGGAGAGGACGTCGCTATCTCGCAGACGTTCATCACCCCCTTCGCGGTTTCGATAGTTGCATAATACTGGACGGTTTTCAGCTTATTGGACAGCAACCTGTCAACGATGAGCACATCCTCGGCAGATTCCACTTTCGGAAGTATGAGAACATCAGGGCAGGCTCCACATTCGATCAAAGCCAGGGCATCTTTGAGCCCTTCTTCAAGATCGATTTTATTGGGACGGACAGCAAACGTGTGCCGGACATCCCGCATTTTGAACAGAAATCCAAGGCCGTCGCGGCGGGCTTGATCCTTGAATTCAAATGGCACCGAATCCTCCAGGTCGATGAGCGTGATATCCGCTCCGAACGCCATTGCCTTCTCGAATCTCTCCGGTTTTTTGGCAGTGGCCACCAGAATGCTTCGATGAAGAATTTGAGCTTGCATTGTCTCACTCCTCAATGTTCCGATCAACCTTTGATATCCACTTCGGTTTTTTTCAAACAATCACATAGACGCACGACTTCTTCCCGTTCGAGATTGGCCCGGAGCATCACACGGATACCCGCTTTCCCCCTGGCGACAATCGGGAAAAACACCGGAGATGTATAAAAACCATAATCGAACATCTTTTTGGCGGCCGCCACAGCATCGTCTTCATGTCCAAATGTGGCGAGACGGATCGGGAACCCGTTACCAGCATTGGCAGTTGGATACAACTCATCGAACAGTGCGATATTCTCCTCCAGTTTTTCCTGAAGCGCAGTCAATTCCGGAGTTTTGTGAATCTCCAGGGAAGCTAAAGCCGCTCCCATTCCAGGTACGTTCATATCTTGCGACCATCCCATCGGACCTCCGTAACGGCGCAGAATGTCCGCATGTTTTGTAGCTCCCAACATGATTATACCTCCATTGGCTCCAAATCCCTTGCCCAATGAACCGATAATGACCATCCGGTCATTGATTTCATTTAACTGAGACGCGATGTAACCTTCACCCACTTTCCATTTAATGGAAATTGAATGAGAATCGTCAAAAAACAAAAATAAACCGTATTTCTCCTGCAATTCCAGAAGCCCCGGTAGTGTAGCGATTCCACCCATCGAGTAGACGCCGTCTGTAACGTAGGCTACCCGGGGATATTTTTTGCAAACATCTTCGATATAATTCAAATCGTTGTTGGGGCAAGTCAACACCATGGTTTCATCTGCGCAAGCGGGCTTCATATAGGCCATAGAGAAATGGCTGAACCGGTCGAAGACCATGACCAACGGTTTGCCGTCTGTCAAGTGTCCGGAGGCCAATACCGGAAGAACTCCGGCATTCGCGACGCTGGCTGACAAAACCTGAATCACGGTTGTATTGAACAGGCTCGACAGTTCATCTTCCAATCGTTGTTTCATTCCCAGACGGATTCTCAACGTAGACATCGCCAAATGAAGCACCTTCTCCTTCTTGATGGCGTCGATGGCCCCCTGCAGTATTGCGGGATGAGAGCTCAAACCGAGATAGGAACAGGAACAGATATTGATAAACTCTTTTCCTGTTTCAATCAATTCGTAAGATTCATTCCTCCCACTGAAATTGACTTTGAGATGGGTTAAATTGTTTTCTTTGGCTTTTTCCCAATTTTCGTTACTGATTTCAATCGCTCTGGCATTATTTCTATACAAATGCGCTCCGGCAATTTCTGTTTGGTTTGTAGATTCGAAAGCTGACATAATTCTTTCTCCATCGCTAAATTTTAAATTATCTGAATTCAATCGTTCGTAAAAATATAAATTTATGAGGGGAAAAATTATGCAACAATCCCTCACCAAAATTCATATCGGAATTCATTCCCTAATTACAAAAAAGTATAACTGGACACATACCCAAAATACAGGCGCTTCATACGTTTTCCAAAATCATACCTATATTGTTGGGGCGCTGTTTACTAGTTATGGATCTCCTTTGTTAGTCATCGATACTTTCACCTCCCCAAAGCCCGCAATAGATTTCACCTCACCGGGGCTTAGCAATGACTCTTAAAAAACCGGTCAAGATAAAATTTATATCAAAGGGGGACAAAAAAGTAAACAGGTAATTTTGTGATACATGATTCCAAAAGTAAAGAATATCAGACAAAGCCGTCTTCCAGGCAAGTTGACGCAAATTCAAAAAAAAGAAAACGTAACAGAAATTGTTCAACTTCGTAACTATATACAGGCAAACCTGTGATCAAGACAACACCTCTGGTTATCAACGTGCACAAAGCGCATATCACATTTTTAGGGATCGCGATAATATCGATGCTGAGATTTTTCCCGGAGGACGAAAGCCCCCGGGAAATATTTTTCTTATTGGAAAACTAATGCGCGCTTTTTTGGCCGGGTTTCGCGTGCCAGATGCGGAGAAGCAGGATGAAGCCGATGATACTGAATGGAAGGAGGAACCAGGGCCATATGCTCCAGTCTTTGGTTGTGATGTAACCGAGTGAGAAAGATTGGACCGCGGTACCGAGGTAAACGAAGCCGTCGATGATACCTACCGCTGTGGCCGCGCCTTTGCGGCCGCCAAAATCCATGGTGGCGGTACCGGACAATAAGCCGTGGGTGCCGATGACGCAGAGGGACATCATGAATACCAGGGCCCCCAATACCCAGCCGTTGCCGAGCGAAAAGGCCATCACCACAATACAGATCGCCAGAAGTCCATACAGGAATCCGGCGGAGGGAGCGCGTCTGGATTGGAACAATTTATCGCTCATGATTCCCGCGAGATTCCCGCCGATGATGCCTGCGACCATCAGTATGAGGCCCCAGTTATGGAGTGTGAAGTTCCAGCCGGCGGCAGAGGCGGCATTGGCGCTGATTTGTTCCTTTGCATAAATAGGGAACCAATGCATAACTCCGTTTCGTAACACTCCGGTGCAGAATTCGATTCCCGCGACCGTCAATATTATTGGATTGGTGAAAATCCGCTTCATCAACTGCCCGGCGGGAATTTTTTTGCCCATATCCTCGCCGCTGGAAGCATCGCTGGTGTCGAAATCAGCGAATCCGGCCTGCCCGGGAGTATCCCTGAGGAGGAAGATCTC
>JAHELQ010000696.1 GCA_024644125.1 Candidatus Aminicenantota bacterium
CGGACAACGGAGAAACATCTTCTGGACCGAGCGACCGTCGGGATGATAATAAGATGTCTTCCCATCCGGGTCTGTATAACGGACAATACGAATGGAAACGCCCTGATTCACGAATTCCGCTGCCAGCACATCGCCATACTTGACAAATTGCCCCTGGAGAAACCTCTTCTCCACCATTACCGAGAATGAGTCGTTCTCACGGATATCGCGGTTAAAATCGATATCATATTCAAATATGGAGGCCAGGACATCCGCCAGTTCCGGTTTTTCGCCAATCTCCCGAATCGATTCGAACAACGAGTACCGTATGTCGCCTCTGATTGTCTCGGTCTTCACTTTGTAGGGAATGACATCGATTTTTGCACCGAACGCTCCATCTTGTTTTGTCACATTCAACGTCGAGTTTTCGTCGATATCATAACTGAACGTCCGCAGATCGCCATCTTCCAGCCCAATCGTATAGGAATGGCTGGTTTTCAGTTTTCTGAGATCATAGACAGGCTTGACCTCCGACGCCATTTGCAGCGCTAGTCCAGGGTCGATATCCTGGGCTTTCAAGATGGAAATGATCGTGTCCCCCCATTTGATTTTTTTCTCCACTGTTTCGACAGGGACTTCTGGGGGAGACGGGGAGACTTGCTCCTGACTGTTAGCTGTCACATGCTCCGCCAACACCTGAGGCTGGGGGGCCGTCCGGCCGGGAACAAGCCACCAGGCAAATCCCACGATTGATACGAGTAAAGGCAGAATATACCAATATGTCCTATATTTAACTAAAAATGAATATTTCGTTTGCATAGAACATTGTAAACTATATCAAACAACCTTGCAAGTGATAAGTCAGGATAAATGCCTCCCCCGCTAAAAAAGAAATTCTTCGCTTAAAACCCCTTTAACGCGCTACCCAGGAATAGCAGCAACCAGGCCACAGCCATAACCCAATAACTATAGACCGACACAAAGGGAATCGCAATAAACAAAGAGACGATGCTGAGGATGGCCAGGATTGTGGATAAAAGCCAGATCATTTTTTTTGGTGCATTCAAACGCATTTTTCTCTCCTTAAAAAACATTCATTTAGTTAATAACTATAATAAATTAGAAAAAAAGTCAATATTTCAAAAAATTAAAAACCAGTAAACAAGGCGGTCTTAAATTTACTTACGCCGATAATTTTGCTATAATCCAATATCATGCTTAAACTAATCGTAAATAAAATATTTGGAACGAGAAACGAGAGGGAACTAAAAAAATTCATCCCGCTGGTGGAGAAAATCGGCCGAATGGAACCGGACATGCAAAAGCTATCGGATGAAGGATTGCGCAGCAAGACAGTCGAATTCAAAAAGCGCCTGAGCGAAGGTGAAACACTGGATGATCTGCTGCCGGAAGCGTTTGCCGTAGTGAGGGAAACCGGGAAACGGGTGTTGAATATGCGTCATTTCGACGTACAATTGATCGGTGGTATCGTATTGCACCAGGGGCGGATCTCGGAAATGAAAACCGGTGAAGGTAAGACGCTGGTCGCCACATTGCCGGCCTATCTAAACGCTCTGACCGGGAAAGGGGTTCATCTAGTCACGGTCAATGATTATCTGGCCAATCGCGATGCCCTCTGGATGGGAGAAATTTACCGGTTTCTTGGATTGACGGTTGGAGTGATTCAGCATGATATGGACGAGTATGAACGACAAGCGGCCTATGCCGCTGACATAACCTACGGGACCAACAACGAATATGGCTTCGACTACCTCCGCGACAACATGAAATTCGACGTGGACGGACTGGTGCAGAGGGAATTCAATTACGCCATCGTGGACGAAGTCGACTCGATTCTCATCGACGAAGCCAGAACTCCGTTGATTATATCCGGCCCTACCGAAGCATCTACTTCTTTTTATTATAAAGTCAATGATTTTGTAAAACGGGTGGTTCGCGACTCGGCGAGTTTTGAACACGATGAAAAATCGCGCACCGTTGTCCTTACAGAGACTGGAATCTCCGAAGCGGAGAAATTTTTCAATATAGACAACCTCTATGATCTGAATAACATGGACACTCTCCAGCAGATCAACCAATCGCTGAAGGCCCACCTCCTGTTCACCCGCGATAAAGATTACCTGGTCAATGACAACCAGGTGGTGATCGTCGATGAATTCACCGGCCGCATGATGCCGGGAAGACGCTATTCAGACGGCCTACACCAGGCGTTGGAAGCGAAGGAGAACGTCCGCATCGAACGTGAATACCAAACCCTGGCGCAGATCACCTTCCAGAATTACTTCAGAATGTACAAAAAATTGGCGGGTATGACCGGTACCGCGTTAACCGAGGCAGAGGAATTCGGCTCCATATACGGGCTTGACGTCATGGAAATCCCCACCAACAGGGATTTGATCAGGATCGAATACCCGGATGTCATCTATGGAAGCACACCGGAAAAATGGGACGCGGTTGTATCGGAGATAAAAGAGCGAAGCGAGCAGGGCCAACCGGTGCTGGTGGGTACCATTTCTATCGAGAATTCGGAGATATTGAGCCGCAAGTTAAAAAAAGAGCGCGTGCCCCACGTTGTCTTGAACGCCAAATACCATGAG
>JAHELQ010000697.1 GCA_024644125.1 Candidatus Aminicenantota bacterium
TACTGGTCAAAATTACGGTTCCTTCGCCGTAGGGGTAATAGACCAACGCCGGCTGAATATTGATCCGCCGCGTCAATAGAGCGGTCCCTCCGGCCGGGAAATTGGAAAAATACCCATCCACCCCCACATCCACCAGACCATTAACACAAGACGACACCACCGGATGCATCACTTCAAAAAACGACGAATTCTTCAAACACGACTGGTCTTCACGCCAGCCAAATCCGTCCAATGTTTGATCTTCTGGATGAGGTATCAACGCTTTCATATGATCGCCATACTGTTGTGAAAGTACAATTACAGTCCCGCCTAAACGCACATACTCCTGGAGCATTGCCTTGAGAATAGAATCATGTTCATACCCAGCCAACGACCCGGATGGCAATATCATGACTTTACTGACTTGTATTAAATTCTCTGCACTTTCAGGTGATTCAAAATAAAGCCCATCAATCAAAGATGCCATTTCCTGGTAGTGACCACTGCGAAAAATCAAGGCTTTGCATGGTATTTTGAAATCGCGAGTCAAGCCTTTCCAAAATGAATAATTATCATCCGGTGTATCATTTCCACACGCATTAATCAATTTTTCAACAGGAGGATTAGTGTGACATTCACAATCGTCGCCCGCAGGATTATGGGCTCTCGTCTCTCCATCACCCTTCACTACCACTTCTTTAGAAGGTGAGAATTCTCCTCCTTGCGCATATTTATAAAGATCAGGCCCACAAGGGAATAATTTTAATTCACAATCTTCTACAAGCGCTTCATCACTTCCGTTTTCATTACTATACTTCAAAAGAGCCATGTGAAGTAGTTCATGAAACAATAAGCCCTTCAAACAATAATCCTTTTCTATCCCAGTGTCCAATATTGCCTTAAACAACCTTCTGTAGACAGAATATATGTAAATCTGCCCCCCTTTGTATTGCCCCATCAGATCGCTGGCTTTGTCTCCTGCGGTATAATCATCGAGAAAATTCTCCCATTTAATGACAATAGGGAAATCCTTTTTTAATTTTTGCAATGAATCATAGACACATTTAGGAAGAATTTGTTGACCATCAGTATCTATTTTTACCCAAACTTTATTAAACTCACTGTCTAAATTTCTGGTTATTGCACTGTACATTCTACGAGAGATTTCACCACTGATCATTTGGTCACTTGCAACAACTACCTGACAGTATTGATTTGGAGTATTTGATCTTAGAGGAAATACTGAAATCGCCAAAAGAGGAATTAAAAAGCAAATCATAAAAAGAAAATTCCAATTCATTTTTTTACCTCAATCAAAATTCACATTGAGAATTGTGCTTTTGTTTTTTTGAACAAAAACCCAAAATTCTTTTTCTAATTCTTTTTCGTTTTCATCTTCATTTAAAAAGCTGATTCTATATTTCCCCGGTATTAAATTAACAAACTTGTAACCTCCGTTCTCCAAACTATACCTGATATGAGACACGAATCGATCCTGTTCATCCCGAAGGTGAACATATGTTCCATGGAACGGCTGACCATTTCTCGTTACAGTTCCAGAGATGCCAGTTTTATCCGTTAAATCATAAGTATAATTGAATTCAGTCTCCTTGTTCTTTTCAATTGATACATTCTGATTCAGTGCTGGTAATCCCTCGATTATAGATAGAATAAAGTAGCCATCGCCAGGAGACAAAGAGTCGAACCTAACAAAACCATCGGATCCTATCCTCTCAGAAGAAATAGTTAAGCCTTCACGGCCATATACATTTTTGTCAAGATTTCTTATTGCTAGAGCAACGTTTTCAGAAAGATATGGGAAAATTCCCGATTCTTCTTTTTTAAAAAGTGTTACTTTAATCGATCCCCCTTTTTCAAGTTCGATTTCTAAAAATCGATTTTCACCCTGCTTTAGGTTTAGAAAGTCTGTTACTTTGAATATATCTCTGATATGTAACACTTGATATTCAGGTACTATCGGTACATAACCTGATTTTCTAAATGAAAGAAAGTAAGAGAATCTGGCTTTATCCCGAACTCTGATATTGTCAATAATAAAATGTCCTTTAATATCTGTTGTGTTATTTCTATAAATGCGCTTTCTTTTTGATAAATGGTCAAATTCATACAGGAGAACCTCGACATTTTCCAGGGAAGTCCCAGTGTCTTTATCTTTGACAATTCCCTCAAGCCGACTGTAGATCTCACTCGATAGTGGTATTTGAAAAAAAATGATACACAACAAAAACAACAAAACTGAAGTTATTTTCATAAAAAGCCTCCTACAACTATTTTTACTTCGTTCATTTGCAATGTAGATCTTTTGTTTCCAAATATTTTTATAGAATTAGCGGTATGAGTTTCCATAGTGTTGAACAAAAAATACGTTAGCATAGTGGCAATTATTTTTCAATATATCTGGGGATTGAAATGGCGTTTTGCTAAAATGATGAAAAAGTGGAATCGAGTTTTTTTCGAGCGATCGAAACCGTATCGCAGTCATCCATTGGGATACGTAGCCGCCTTGATATGTATATGGCGTTTTTAGGCGGAAAATGGCAAACCGGCCCGACGGGCTCTCGGTCTTGTATTGCACCACATTGCCGCTAATATCG
>JAHELQ010000179.1 GCA_024644125.1 Candidatus Aminicenantota bacterium
CCGGGGAATTTTCTCCAATATTTTCTGACGGCCATCTTCCATGATGATGGTCCGAAGCATGGGATGCCTTTCGATAAGTTTGTTTAGTGCGTCGTTCAAGCGGGGAATTTTTAATGTTGTAGGAATCTCGATATAGACATGGGTGGAGATGCCCCCCAACTCGAAGCGACTGTCGCGCCCCATCAGATAAGCCATCTGCACATCAGTCAACGGGAACGGCTCGTGCGTGTTGAGAGGATCCGGTTCAAGCCTGGGATATGTCTCTTCGCCGGCGGAAGACGATTTGATTGTATTGGCCATGTCGCGCAACGCCGGCCGTTCGAGTATGGCCGACAATTCCACTTTGACATTGAACACCTTGCCGATTTTCCCTACCAACACCGTCGCGTTCAAAGAATGCCCGCCCACTTCAAAAAAACTTGTGTACGCATCCAGTGTTCCCGCGTCGATATTGAGTACATCCGCCCAAATGCCTGCCAACTGGATTTCTGCCTCGCCTTCCAGGGCGGCTGCCTCGCGTTCTTTCCGGGGGGACAGGACAGGATCCGGCAATGCCTGGCGGTCCACTTTGTTGGTGGCGGTGAGAGGCATCTTTTCCATTTCCACAAACGCCGCCGGAACCATATAATCTGGAAGGAAGTTCGCGATATACTCTTTTAGATCCGAGGCCTCGACCTTGTTCCTGGGGACATAATACGCGCATAGCACAGGTTCTTTACGATCCGATTGTTTGAGCGTCACTACAGCCTCTTTCACATGACCGCTCTCGAGAAGCAACGTCTCGATTTCAAGCAATTCCACGCGGAAGCCCCTGATTTTCACCTGCATATCTTTGCGGCCAATGAATTGGATGTCCCCTTCGGCTGTCAGGCGCCCCAAATCGCCGGTCCAATATAATTTTCCCAGTTCATCGTCCTCCGAGAACGCTTCCGGACCTTGTTGTCCATCCCTCCAGTATCCCAACGCCACATGATCGCTGGCTACCACGATCTCTCCAACGCCGATGTCTTCGAGGATATCTCCGTTTTCGGAAATCACCATAAGCGTCGTCTTGTTTAGAGGAACCCCGAGACTCACGTTCTTTTGGGAATCATCATGATTCACCATCCAGAAAGAGTTGAGGGAGGACTCGCTCATTCCGTACATATTGACAAACGTCGTGTTGGATTTGAAAAAGCGTTTGAATATCCTGACATCGCTCTCTCTCACCTCTTCTCCCCCCAACAAGATATGGCGAAGCTCCGGGAACTCTTCATGCCCCCGCATCAAATCCACAAAATAGCGGTAAACTGTAGGTACCGAATGCCAGATGGTAATTTTTTCGTCATTCAACCAGCGAATCACGTCATAGTCCGCGAGACCTTTGGTGACGTCATAGGGACACAATGTGGCGCCGGTCAACAAAGAACCGAATATGTCCATAACCGCCGCATCGTGTCCGAGAGCGGAAAACAATGTCATGCGGTCCGATTCGGTGATATTGAAGCGCTCCGTCATATTGTCGATGTAATAGATAATATTGCGATGATTCTGAAGGACCCCTTTGGGTTTGCCGGTGGAACCGGATGTGTAGAGAATATATGCCAGCCGGTCGCCGTTTTCGTCGCTACCCGGGCGGGAACGAGGAGTCGAAGCATCGATAGCTTCGATATCGACAATCGCAGGGATTGTAGGGGATTTCTGCGCCAACAGGGAAGCCAATTCGAGATTTTCCCTATTGGTGAGAATGATTGACGCCTCTGAATGTTGCAACATGTACTCCAAACGCTGCCGCGGGTAGTTGCGGTCCATGGGCACATACAGAGCTCCGGCTTTCAAGGCTCCCATCAGGCCAACAATCATACCGGCTCCATGCTCGAACAACAATGCGACGCTTTTACCGCCGCACCTAATAATTTCATGTGCCACACGATTGGCTCTTCCGTCCAATTCCCGGTAGCTCACGTCACCGGCGCTTGTTTTCACTGCCGTTTTTTCTTCTAAACGATCGACGATATTCTCGAACCTTTTGACTATCATGGTCACCCTCTATAGTTTTTTTCTGGCCAGGCGCTTCCGGCTGGAAACCCTGTATTCGTTTATATTGCATTCAGGCTTCCGACAAATACTGCCCAAAACCTTTTCGTACAATTGCATGATTTTTTCGATTGTGGCTGTTGTGAAGTTATTTTTTTTGAAGGCAATCACAATCTCAATGGCGTTTTTGTAAGGAGTCACATAAAAAACGATGTCGTATTTCGCGTCGCCCGACCGGTCTTTATGGAAGGAGGAAAAATCTTTCAGCTCCTCCATGGCGGTATCACGGATATTCAGCATATTGAAGAACACCGAGATCTCTGGATAAGGCATGTTCAATTCGCCGAAGATCAATTCCAATGGGAACGTCTGGTATTCCAGCACACGATAGGCGTCTTGTTGCACTTTCTTGAGAAACGCCTCGAAGGGCATGTCCGGTTCTAACCGGTGATACAGGATAAGCGTATTGACAAAAAAACCGATGACGCCCATGACATTCTGATGTTGTCTGCCCGCCGCCGGTATCGCGACCGAGATGTCCCTTTGCCCCGTCAATTGCCAGAGCATGATCTTCAAGGCGGCGATCATCACGATGAACAATGTCGATTCGTTTTGCCTGGCAAGGGCGTTCAAGCTGGATAGATACCCGACATCCAGTACGAAACGGTATGCCGCGGCTTCGCGATTGGACGCGTCGCTTCCCATGGCGGCGCGGGGAAGTTCCAGGGGACCGATATTCCCGTTTAATTGTTCCAACCAAAAGGCTCTGGCATCCCTTGTTTCGGAATCTGCGGCCAGCATACGATTCTGCCAGGCGGCAAAATCTTTGTATTGAATGACCAATGGTTCCAGAAAACATTGCCTGTCTTCGGCCGCGGACTCCAGCAATTGCGTGAATTCATCCCGTAAAATTTCCATCGACCAACCGTCGGAAACAATATGATGCATGATCACCAGAAGATTGAATCGTTTATCGTCAAGCTTCACCAATGTGCAGGAATGCAGAGGCGGTTCCAATATATTGATGGGGCGCCCCATGCTCTCCCTTACTATCGTCTCCATCCGGGGAGCGCGGTCTTCAGCAGAAAGGAACGATATATCGACGCACCGAATCTTTATGGACCGGCTGTTTTCCACCACCTGAACCGGCTCTCCATCCCGCTCTTCAAAATATGTGCGGAACGCCTCGTGCCGGTCCGCCAATGTTTGCATGGCCCATTCAATCGCCGCGGAGTTCTCTATGTTTTTAATCTCTATTATGCCTGACAAATTGAAGGCCGTCTCGGAAGGATTTTTTTTGAAGAGCACCCACATTCGTTTTTGAGAAAAAGAGACTTCGTAATAGTCTCTGACTGGCAATTCTGGAATATCGCTAAACCCGGATTGAATCTCTGAAAAGGTGTGCCGGCAAAAATCGCCGAATTCCGGCTGCCGGTAGAGATCCACGATCTTCACCTTGACCCCGAATTCGCGGCGAATGGCGTTGACAAGCCTGGTGGCCGCGATGGAATGGCCGCCGGCGTCGAAAAAATGACTGTTCATTCCCACTCGCTCCACTCCCAATATGCGTTCCCAGAGTTGAGCCATTTCCCGATGGTTGGGCTCTGCCGGCGCTACAAAAGCTTCGGCGCCGTCAATTCCAGGTTTCGGAAGTCTGTTCCGGTCGATTTTTCCATTCGCCGTTAACGGCAATGAATCCAGAATCACACAGTGTGACGGGATCATGTAATGAGGTAGGGTATCGTTCAATCGACGACGGATGCTGTCTGAGTGTAACGTTCCCTCCCCCACTATATAAGCAATCAAATATTTTTCCCCAGACTTGCTGGTCTCCGCGATTACCACCGACTCGTCAACCCCTTCGATCAGTAGCAATTCTTTTTCAATTTCACCGGGTTCAATTCTAAAACCGCGAATCTTGACTTGATGATCGGTGCGGCCGCGGAATTCGACACTCCCATCCGGTAGCCATCTTCCGAGATCTCCGCTGCGATAGAGCTTTTCTCCCGGATGGAACGGATGATCCACGAATTTTTCATGCGTCAACTCAGGACGGTTCAAGTAACCGGAGGCAAGGCCGTGACCGCCGATGTAGATTTCGCCAACAATACCGATAGGCAAAACCATTCGCTTTTGATCGAGAATATAGATGTTTGTATTGCTGACCGGGCCGCCGATAGGAATCGTATACTGGTTGTCCTCGATCGCGTTCACCGGATAAAAAGAGGCGAACACTGTAGTTTCGGTAGGCCCGTACATATGCAACAGACAATCGGGTCCGATATCCCCGATCAATCTACGGCAATGATCCACCGAAACCCGCTCGCCTCCGAATAATATATTTTTCACGTCGCCGAGACACCAGAGGGACAGGTCCACCAGAGCGTTGAATAGAGCGGTGGTAACAAAAAATTTCGTAATCTCTTGTTTTCTGATCTTCTCTCCCAATACACCAATCTCCGCCAACTCATTTTCATTGACCAGTACCAGGGCAGCCCCGTTTAACAAGGAACCGAAAATATCAAAGATTGAACCGTCGAATGCGTAATTGGATAATTGCAGTAAGCGGTCGTGCAAACCGACAGAAATATAGTTTGTGCAAAGGGCTATTCTGACAGCGTTTCGGTGAGAGGTCAATATCCCTTTCGGCTTTCCGGTGGTGCCGGATGTATAAATAATGTAAGCGATTGAGTTGGAATTGGGAATAACGGGAGTTTCCAGTATTTTTCTCGTATAGATATACGCATCGGAGATATCGATAAAAGTTGCCAGATCGCCGGTCATATGCCGAAACAGAGGTTTTGAACAAACCAGGGAAACATCGCTGTCTTTCAGCATAAATTCAACGCGGTTCGGCGGATATGTTGGATCGATTGGGAGATAAGCGCAACCGGCCAGCAAAATCCCCATTATCCCCACCATCATATCGAGCCCTCGCTCGACCAACAATCCCACGATGCCACCACTGGCCGCCCCCTGTTTGCCAAGAAACCCGGCCAATTGAAGACTTCTCTCGAAGAGCTCCCTATAGGTGACGTTGATCCCGGAATCAACAAGCGCCGTGCGGTCAGGATGCGCGAGAACAATATCGGTAAATAATTGGGGGATGGTTTTGTGGGCGGGGAATCCGGTTTGCGTACGGTTGAATTCCGAGATGATTTTGTGCCGCTCTTCGGCGTCGATCATCTCGATTTCTGAAATGGGTCGATCCAATTTCGCGGGAGCGCCGGACAATAAGTGAATCCAATACCTGGAGAAGCGCTGGATGGTATCCTGCTTGAACAAGCCGACGCTGTATTCGATCGAGAATTGGATGTGATCGTCGCAGTCAACCGCAGCAAGCGTCAAGTCGAATTTGGCGATACCGGACCGGATGTCTTGCGGCACGATCGAGAGGCTTTTGCAAAACCGGTCGGGCGGCGTTTCTTCCTGAAGGGCGAACATAACGTCGAACAATGGATTTCTGCTGGTATCGACCGGGACGCTCAATTTTTCGATCAAATCCTCGAACGGGTATTCTTGATTGTCGAAGCCGGCCAGAGTGTGATCAACCACATCCTCGATATATGATCGGGTAAACCGGCTGCCTGATGGCCTGTACCTCATCACCAGCGTATTGACAAACATCCCTTGAACCGCCTCCAGGCCTCCCCTATTGCGACCGGCCACCGGAGTACCCAGCACAACGTCATCTTGTCCGGTCAATTTTGAGAGGAAGATGGTGTAGAGAGCCAGCAATACCATAAACAGAGTTGTTCCTTCAGCGTTGGCAATCTCCTTTAACTGCGCGGCCGCATCCATTTCCAGGCTGAAACGGTGGCGATTCCCTTTGAAGTCGCGAACCGCGGGCCGGGCGAAATCCGCCGGCAGCTCCATCACCGGGACATTGTCCGCGAATTGCCGCAACCAGAAGGACTCCTGCTTTTTTATCTCTTCCCGCCCGGCGCCAGATTGTTGCCAGAGGGCGTAATCCGTGTAATGAAGTGTGACTGGGGCTAATTCGGCGTTTTCGTACAACGCGAAAAATTCTTCCATCATCGAGGCAAACGATACCCCGTCGGAAATCATATGATTCATGTCCATCGCCAGGAGATGTCTCTCGGCCGTCAATTGCAAGACAGTTGCTCTCAGCAGGGGCGGCCGCGACAAATCGAAGGGCCGAATCAATTGGTAACGATTCAATAAATCATTCACATCGAGGGTTTCATCATCCGAAACATCGATGTACGTCATGTCCGATCTTACGTTCGCCAACACATGCTGTACCGGTAGGCCATCCGATGAGGTGCGAAAGGATGTTCTCAACGACTGGTGACGAAGTACCAGAAGGTCCAGAGCCTGTTGGAAGCGGTGGATATCGAGCTCTCCCGACAATAACGCCACCGCGGGGGTATTGTAGGCGATGCCCTCCGGATCCAATTGGTGGAGGGCGTACAATCGCCTTTGAGCGAAGGTGAGGGGATACACATCCCGTTTCTCCGAGGGAAGGATTGCAGAGGTCTTGTCGAGTCGATTGTGTTCGGCGAAATAGGCAATGGCAGAAACGGTCGGTTCTGAAAAAATCACTGAAAGAGGAATCGTCATATCCAGACCTTCTTGAAGTTTTGCCGCCAGAACGACAGCTTTTAGGGAATGTCCGCCCATCTGGAAGAAATTGTCGCGAATGCCAATCTTATCGACCGGTATCCCCAGAATTGAGGACCAAATTTTTGCGATATCCCGCTGGAGTTTTGTCTCGGGGGCCATATAGCCCTCTCCCGCGAACTCCGGCTCGGGCAGCGCGCGCCTGTCGAGTTTGCCGTTGGCGGTGATGGGAATGTGCGGTATCGCGCTAAAAGAAGAAGGAATCATATAGGCCGGCAAACGCAGCCCCAATCTCCGGCGCACATCCGGTTCATCCAACTCCTTTGCCAGGACTAGATAGGCGCACAGAAATAGATCTCTGGAAGAATCTTCGCGGGTCACCACCACCGCGTCGCTCACACCATCCAATTGAAGAATGTGATGCCGTATTTCATCCACTTCGATCCGGTACCCGCGAATTTTCACCTGGTCGTCAATCCGTCCCAGGAATTCCAGATTCCCATCCCGAAGCCGTTTTGCCAGATCACCTGTTCTGTACAACCGCTCTCCAGGCATGAAGGGATTGGGGACGAACCGCTCCGCAGTCAATCCTGGTGCGTTGAGATAGCCGCGGGCCAATACATGGCCGCCGATATAAAGTTCGCCAACCACCAGAGGCGGAACAGGTTTTTTATAGCGGTCGAGAAGATATATACGGGCATTCTGGATAGGCGCCCCGATGGGGACTGACCGTCTTGCCGAGGTTTTATCATAGCGATGGATCATACAACCCACAGTCGCCTCTGTAGGGCCGTATTCGTTGTACACTGTCACGTCGTCCCCAAGACGGCGCAGAGTCTCATCGACGAGATGGGCTTCCAATTCTTCGCCGCCTACGATAATGGTTTTCAGACGATTGGCGCCTTCAGTGACAGCAGATAATATTTTTAGGTGTGTCGGCGTGGCTTTGATAATATCCGCATGGCGACCCTCGACAATATTGCGGACCACGGCGCCGGCTTCGCCCGGATCGAAAATGGCGATGGTATTTCCGGTAATCAAAGGCAAGAATATCGACGTGACCGTCAAGTCGAAAGCCAACGATGTATAGAGGGGAAAAACCACAGGCAAGTTGCCATCGAGATATCGCTTCGCTCCCCAGAGAAGGTAATTGACGATGGTGGCATGCTCCACCACCACCCCTTTGGGGGTTCCAGTGGAACCCGAGGTGTAGATGACATAACAAGGATCGGAGAACTGACTCTCGATCGGCGCAGGGGAGTCTAGCGTCGCTTCCGGGATGTCTTTTTCGACGTCTAGAAAAATTCCGTGGAAACCAGTTTTTCGCCGTTGATCCTCTGTTCCCACCAAAACGGAAACCGCGCTGTCCGCTAAAATATAGCGGATTCTGTACTCAGGATAATTACCGTCAATGGGTAAAAACGCGCAACCGGCATTCACTATTCCTAAAATCCACGAAATTGTGCGCGCCGTGTGTCCGCCGCAAACGGCGACAATCGAACCGCGGCCCGTTCCCAGCGAGAGCAGAACGCGAGACGACTCTTCTGCCTGTCGCATCAGACATTCGTAGGAGTACTGCCGCTCGTTTTCCATGAGAGCGATAGCCGAAGGAGTCGCATGCGATTGCCGCTGAAACAATTGGTACACAGTGTTTTTTTGAGTATCCGTCACATCGGTTTGATTCCAATGGTAAAGTAGCTTGTTTTTTTGACCTATGGGCATCAGCTCAATATTTTTGAGTTTGACCGATTCATCGCTCGAGGTTTCGGACAAAATCCGTTTGAAATAGGAGATAAATTCTCCGATGGTTTCTGCCGAGAACAACGATGCATAATACTCCCAGGTCAGCACCAATTTGCCGTCCGTTTCACTCACGTGAACGGTCAGGTCGAACTTTGCCGTTTTATTGCGCCGGCGGTATTCGCGCACGCGCAATTCATCGGATTGGAGCAAAGGTAGATAGTCTTCTTCCTCTGAATGGTAGGACAGCATCGCATCAAAAAGAGGATTTCTCGATGAATCCTTCGCTACATCCAACCGGCCGACCAAATCTTCGAATGGAACATGCTGATGTTCGAAGGCCTCGATTATCATTGATTTTTGTTTCAATAGAAACGAAGCGAACGATGCTTCGCCGTCAACGTCCAGCAGCAACGGTAATGTGTTGACGAACATGCCTACGATATCTTCCATAGCCGGATGCGGTCTTCCGGAAACCGGCGTTCCCACCACGACCCGTTCCTGTCCTGAGAGTCTCGCCAATAAGATGGAAAGCAGAGAGGCGAAATACATAAATTTTGTAACTCCGTATTTTTGACAGGATGCTTGAATGCCGCGATGTTCGGAAGGCGGGATCTCAATTTCCAGCCAACCGCCCTTATGATCGAATATCACTGGCCGTTGGAAATCCGACGGTAAATCCAGGACAGGAACGCCTTCCTTGAACTGTTCTAGCCAGAAAGGCAGGTGACGGTTGGCTATAACGCCGTACTGACTCTGTTGCCATAGGGCGAAATCGCGGTATCGGAAGCCCCCGCCCTCCGGATTTTTTCCTTCATAGAGGCCGAGGAAATCTCGCAGGATAATTCCCAGCGAAAGTCCATCGGCGATAATGTGATGAATGTCCAGAAGCAGAAGATGTTCCTCCGGCCCGCGGGCAGTCAACCCAACGCGCATCAGGGGAGCGAACCGCAAATCGAAGGGCTCGATGAATTGTTCGATGGCCGCGTCGTAATCAGGGCATGGGCCATTCAAAAATATAGCGGTTTTTAATTGCAAAGATTGAATCACGATTGGGGAGGAAGAATGAACGATTTGCACCGGTTCATCATTCCTCATTTCAAACGAGGTGCGCAGACTTTCGTGCCGGGCCGCCAACGCGTCCAGGGCATGTTGTAACCGGCGATAGTCGAGCTC